>JBAROI010000036.1:0-2306 GCA_049642015.1 Candidatus Omnitrophota bacterium
TCTATTATTTTCGTGAGAAGCTGTCCGGCGCGGCCCACAAAAGGCCTGCCCTGCCTGTCTTCATCGCCTCCGGGGGCTTCTCCGATAAACATCAGGTCCGCGCGGGGATCTCCTTCCCCGGGGACAACGTTCGTCCGCGTCTGCGCGAGAGGACATTTTTGGCAAGCGGCGATCTCTTTATCCACTTCTTTAAGCGTCGTTTTTTTTCCGCGATCGGCCTGACAGTAAACTTCGCTTATTCCCGCCAGTTTCTCGGACTCTATAACGTCCTTGATGCCTTCAAAAAGATCATCCATTCGATCCTCCGATCTGGTCCAGTACAATATCCACTATTCTTTCAGCGGCGTCCGGCCGCCGGATCTTATCGATGCCGGCTTTCAGGTTTTCGCTGACATCCTCTGACAAAAGAACTTTGTCGGCCATGGCCGGTATCTCTTCGACTCTTTGGGCTTTCTCCGCGGCATTGTTAGCGGTAAGAAGCTGCTCATTCCACGTCTCCTGTCCCGGGATCGAAGCAAAAAATATCATGGGAAGGCGCGCGCTCATCGCCTCGGTCGTGCTTATTCCGCCGGCTTTGGTTATCATGAGGTCCGATACGGACATGAGTTCCGCGACTTTGTCGGTATATCCTATGAGGACAACGGGATATTTCAGTCCGCTTTTCAGCTGATCGATATCGTCGTACATTTCCTTGTTGTGTCCGCAGACGGTTATTACCTGCATATCGGACTTGCACGAGTTTAAAGAAAGCAGGATCTCCTTCATTGGGCCGACGCCGAACCCGCCGCTAAGAAGAAAGATCGTCTTTTTGTCCTTTGCCAGGCCGTAATCCTCCCGCAATTTCTCCATATCGAATTCTCTGGCGAATTCTTCGCCCACGGGTATTCCGGTAACGGTCATCTTCTCATCGGGAACCTTTCTTTTTTGCATTTCCTTTAAAGTGAATTCCGAACCTACAAAATATCCGTCTATATTTTTGGACAGCCAGTAACTATGCGGGCCGTAATCGGTAACTACCGCGTACATCTTTGAATGAAATCCCTTGGCCTTTTTAAGGGCTCCCGTTATTCCGGGTAGTAGAAAATGTGTGGCAACTATGGCGTCGGGGTTTTCCCGGGCCAGTTCCTCGACCAGTTTTTTCAGATGGCGTGAATCCGCAAAATCACGCAGGGGCTTGATAAAAAGGTCCATGAAAGGATAGTTCGGAATGTAATAAATGATCCACCAAAGCCATCTTGCCCTTGAAACCGCGAAAATATAAAAAGTAGTATAAAGGAAACGGTAGAAAGGGCTGGCGTATTCCAGCAAGTCTATCGCCTTGACTTCAACAGCGCCCTTGACCCTGTCCTGGAAGACCTTCAAAAGCGCCATTGCCGCTTTCTTGTGACCAAGGCCCGCCGTCGAGTAAATTAGAATGATCTTTTTCATAATCCTTTTATCACCAGGTTTGCGGCTTCAAGAAAATTATCGCAGATAAAGTCCGGTTTCGCATGCCATGATTTCGCGTCATCGCGCGAAGACTTTCCCGAAAGGACGAGGATCGTCCTGAGTCCGGCAGCCCGGCCGGCGTCCATATCGCGTTCCGTGTCGCCGATATAAAATTTCCTCTTGGGATCGATGCCGAGTTCCTTCTCGGCCTTTTCAAAAAGCCCCGTTTTGGGCTTGCGGCAGGGGCAGTCCTCTTCTTTCGCGTGCGTGCAGTAATAAACGCCTTCAATGTCCCCTCCCGCCTTTTTTATTTTTTGCAGCATTTCATCCGTTACGGCCTCAAGGTCTTTTTCCGTGAAATATCCCTTGCCCACTCCCTGCTGGTTGGATATGATCACGCCCTTGTACCCGGCTTCAGCAAGTTTTTCAAGCGC
The DNA here is from genome assembly GCA_049642015.1 of Candidatus Omnitrophota bacterium. Taxonomy (GTDB): domain Bacteria; phylum Omnitrophota; class Gorgyraeia; order Tantalellales; family Tantalellaceae; genus JBAROI01. The sequence goes on from JBAROI010000036.1 coordinate 1,863, forward strand.
TTCCAACGCCCCGGGCAGCAGATAAAAGTCTTCCCGGCGCGTGACATAGTTGTATTCGGTCCATCCGCCGGGGTCCTTATTTATCACGCCGTCCCTGTCGATAAAAACGTACCTTTCGTCCCTGCGCACAAGAAAGGCCAGGAAAAACAGTGATATACCGGAAAAATGTATCATCAGCCGCGGCAGCGACGTATTCACGTGAAAATAAAGGTCCTTTCCCGTTAAGATCATGTAAGAAGTAAAATAGATCAAAACATTAAATAAAAGGAAGAGCCCTGTCTCGCTGAGGCGGAAACCCTTTATCTTTTTAGACTTCAGCAAAGTAAAACCCAGCACCATTATCCATAAAATGTTCCACTTTTTAGGCCCGAAGACCTCCTGCTGGAACTTGTTCAGGATAAATGGGATGTATCCGGCGTTCTCGGCCAACCTTGCAAGGGTCAG
>JBAROI010000038.1:0-2070 GCA_049642015.1 Candidatus Omnitrophota bacterium
GCACAATAGCTGATATGGATTCTTCTGAACTGATCGAAACACATCATATTTCGGAAGCCATTGGCTATCGCTGCCTGGATAGGAATTTTTGGGTGTGATCTTAGGGCCATTTATGGCCTTCGGGGTCTAGCGTGCACTCTATGTCGGTTACGTAATCGCCTTCGAATACCATGGAATAATCGTCGAAGTCGGCCGTAGGGCTGGACGGGCACTCAAATCCTCTCTCGCTTTTAAGATAGCCCCTATCGATCAATGCGTCTAGCTGGGCTTTGTTACCGCCCATATCATTAAGGGGGTCCGATTCGTTCAGTGTATACATTACTGCGGCTCCGTAAATGACTTTCTGGTTTGCACAGCATAATTTAGTCCAGGCAGTGTCACGAACTTTTTGAAAGGTCATCACAGTCATCCCCGCCATGATCGAGAGAACAAGGGCAACTATCATTACCTCAAGCAAGGTAAATCCCCTATTATTAGACTTAAGATCTAACATAATTATATATTATTCCCCTTTAAAAAGAGTATACGGGAGTTTTTCTTTTAGTCAATAATGCGACGGGGTTTGGAGGGATCAATCCGGTGGAGGCCATACGTGTTCTTCGGCTCTGGTCTCGCAATTTACGTCGGTGATATAGCCATTCTCAAAGACCATTACGTAATCGTCATAATCTTTGATTATGCTTGAAGGGCATTCAAAGCCCGTATTTTTTTTGATATAACCCCTGTCGACGAGCGCGTCCAGACGGGCTTTCTGGCCCTTGCTTTCCAGGTCGTCCGGTTCATTCAGTTCGTACAGTACTGCCGCTTCGTATATAGTTTTTTGATTGCTTCTACACAATGCAACTTGCGCCGATTGACGCGCAGCGGTATAGGCCATCGACGTCATCGCCGCTAAAACCCCGATCACGGCAGCAACTATCATTACCTCAAGCAAAGTAAGACCTTTATTAGATCTTAAATCTAACATTTTATTCGTTTTCCCCTTTTTTAAAAGTATACGGAATTTTTTCCCTTAGTCAATAAGGACGCCTGTTTTACAAGATAAAAAGGGAGGTAAGACGCCGGTACGAGGATAAAGTACATGAAGACGGTAACGTGGCGGTAGTAGCCGAACATTATCAATATGAGCAGGAGTAAGTTCAGGAAAAATAACATGGGAAACACAGGAACTTTTTCACGGCGAAAGATGGATATAAAGTAATACAGGAGCATTCCCAGGACGCTTACGTAGACCGATTCCCCGCGAAAACCCGCAACTATTTTGTTTTTAAAAAGTTTTGGCAATTTACTTGTGTTTTGACGCATGAATATCAGTACCTTTGCGATGGCGGGGTATCCGCTTCCTTCCAGCCTGTTATGCGAGTATTTCATGTTGCCGGCGCCTTCTTTCCGCCAGCGCGGTTCCCATGTTCCCGTTTCTATGCTGTCTTCGTTATTGCCGTCGAGAATGATATTACCGCCTTGTGTTGACAGGATGATGAATTTCCCGCTTTTCAGCGACGCGTATATCGACCAGGGCAGGACAAGCAAAGAGATCCCGAGGATGAACGCCGTGACTACCGCGGCTACTTTTTTTTGGCCTTTCCTGCGCTTGTAGATAAGATATAGAAGAAAAAGAAAAGGCAGAAATATGGTCGTTCCCTTGGTCAAAACCACAAGCGCGGACATGACCCCCATCAGAAAGGTTCTTCTCTTGTTACGGCTTCTTTCCCAGTAGATGAAAGAGACGGTCCATAAGACCATGGTAAATAAAAGCAAAGGTTCAGCCATGATCAGGTTGGGGTCCGGACAGAAATATTTCACGAACAATATGGCCCCGGCAACGCCGCTTATAAAGCCGGTTCTGGACCAGTAGTAAAGGCCGATCAGCGGCATGAGGGAGATCGATACGGCCAGCATGGCAAGCTGCACGAACTTGACATATTTAGGATGAATACCGAAGGATTTATAAATTGAGGCGAGAAAAAAAGGATAAACCGGAGTTCTCCCGAAGGATAAACCGGCCTCTTCAACGAATTTTTTATAATAGAACCTCTCGCGGGCTTTTTCGTCAAATTTGTATGTTGCAAG
>JBAROI010000044.1:0-6500 GCA_049642015.1 Candidatus Omnitrophota bacterium
GAGATAGGGATAGATGAATCAAAAATTGAGGAATATAAATTAGAAACAATGAAATTTACTTTGGCAATAGATAATCGACTTATCTTGGGTGAAGAAGTGACAGAAGAGGGGGATGAATTTGGAAAAGCAAAACCCAACTATGGTGACAGGATTCTGACTGAAAGATTATCGGAATTAGGTATAAATCCGGACAGAGTTCTTTTATTTAGAATTACTGATTTGCGCAGTCCTGATGACAATAAGCCGGAAGATTGGTGGGCCACAAATCTTTCATGGGTAATCCAACAAATGCTTGGTACGGAGAGGGCCAGGGTTAATAATGTTTTACTGGCAGCGACATTGTCGAAAATTATACAATCCGCCCCCGAGGGCTTATCAACAATACAAGATGATACTATTAGCGGCGGGGGAGTAAAACGTATAGGAAATTATCCCATGGGCAATGAAGATCTGTTGATACAATTCGTGCCGGGCAGGGTTGTGGATACCGAAATCTTTGACGAGGAAAGCAGTCTTCGTCGTTTTATTAAAGATGAGAAACGCAAATTAGCCGCAAGGCCACCCACTGCCGCGCCGCCCGCCGCGCCGCGTGTCGCTCAACTTGAAAAAGAAGCCATAAGAAAATACGCAGAATACATGGCAGGGCGGTCGGAGTCGATAGATCTGGAATGGGCCGAACAGAACATGCTTTCGATATATCGGGCAGTGAGGTCCGCTGAAGGCGCCAGACACACAACACTTTATTATCCGGCAAGCGGAAGCGACGTCCTGCGGCCTTTGCTGGCTTATGATGCCGAGCATCTTATTGCGGTTGATGATGAAAGTGTTGCCATCGGAATCATTAAAGACGACCTTGATAAAATGGGGGTCAGGTACAGCCTGGAGGTGAAAGGTAACATTAATGTTTTTTACTTTGAAATGGGCGGGAAACCGCGCAAGATCACATTCATAATTGATGATGCGAGAAATGTAGATCCCAATGAATATGCTCCGGAAGGCATTGATGTGTATCATGTGTATTTTCCGATGGAAGCGGTGAGCACATCTTTCAGTGCTGAAAACCTTAGACTGATCCCCATTGGTGGTTTTTTGAGCTTGGATGAACGCCGCGTGTTCTATGAACCTGTTCCGGAAAGAATATTAAATATGCTGGGATTACAAGAGTTTGAGGTCGTAGGACGGCATCCATCTAGCATCTCCGGCACGACACGTATGCACGGAACTTATGAGGGCGATAAAAGGCGTTTTATTTATCGGAAGATAAAGGATTTTCCCGAAGCCGGCTTTGACGAGGTGTATTCCTTGCTTGACGAAATAACTAAAAAGATCATATGGATAAAAGAAGGAAAGTTGGAAACTTCTCGCGCCGATGAAGAGGTCGTTAGGTTTCTTGCATACGCGAAGGAAGGAATGGAGGGACTCAAGCCGAAACTTTTAGCTGCTGGGGTAAGTGAAGCGGATGTGAACAGTCTTACTGGTGAAATGGTCAGATATATCACCGAGCAGTTGACAGGGATGCAAGAGGATCTTAAAAAGTTCAGAAGTTTGTTGGCCGGAGAAGCAAGGAAAGAAGATATTACTTTAAAGACCGTGGGAGATGTGGCCGACAAGAAAAAAATAACAGAAGATCGTGGAATACTGCCAATAGGGTATACAAAAGTATACATATGCGAGGAGTCTCCTTATCTGGCAGCGATTTTAAGTCGCCGGGATTCGTTCGGGAAAGATGATGCTGCCAGATTCTTGGATTTTATTCTAGGGTTTACTTCACTGGATGTAGAAACCCTTATATCTAAGAACCTCCCCCCCGCAATACCCGCCGCCGCACCGGTTGTTGCCCCCGTAGAAGGCGCGCCCGCAGCCTGGGAACGGCAGCTGGCGGATATCCGTGAAGACGCGATCCGGCAAATTATGGGATTGGATAATTTGACTGCTGCCGTAAAAGAAAGGAATGACACGGCGAGTGAGGCAAAAATAAAAAGCGGTGAATTGGCCAGCGAGATCTATGAACTGGAAGTTGCGCGCGAATTGGAAGAGGAACCATTACTGCCGGAGGAGGAGATGGAGATACCGGAAAAGATAGAGGAGCAATTACGGTCAGAACATATGTCTATGCAATATGAAAACAGCAAGTTCCTTCTGTTGCGCATGCTGCCCGGGAATATAAGAAAAAGAAAAGAAATCCTTGGGCGAATCAGGAGCCTGGAAGACAAACGTTCTCGGTTAGAAGAAAAACAAAGAGAGTATGATAGAGAACATAAAAATCTGGTAGACGAAAAGAAAAAGTATGATGACCGGATAAAAGAAGCGGAGGCGGAAGCTGGCAGACTGCAAAAAGAATATCTGGATCAGGTAAACAGGGCCATGAACGATATGCGCGGCAAATATGTACGATTACGGAAAACCATTGCCGCGGATAAAAATTTACAGGAAAGAGGAAGGCCAAATAAGGCATATGAAAAAATACTGGACTTTATTTTCCTGGACCAGATGGGCCTGGCAACGGCATCCTTGATCGAGCATGCGGATCAGATGGAACTGTCGGAGTCTTTGCGCAAACAGATCGATGGCACCCTAAGCCGGTTCACGGCCCGGGATATCGTTTTAACTTCGAAAGAAGCTTCCGAAAGCATGCCGTTGGGCCTGGCTCAAATGGATGAAAACACCTTTATGGGCCGCGTAAACGTTTTTTTTAAATACGAAGCGCGAAATCGCTGGAAAGCGTTCAAGAAAACGGGTGTTTTTGGCGAAAAGGCCCTTGATGAGTTGGAGGGCCGCCTCGCCGGCAAGGCATTGAGCTTACTGCGCCAGATGTTGTTGGGTAAGAGGAGTTTAGAGTTCTCTGTCAGTTTGGGTGAGCTCCTAATATGGCTGGCTGGGGTCAACTATCGATTAAAACTAGAACTGGCTCCTTTTATCATAATGAATGCCTGGCGCGAGACCGGTCGTGGCAGCGAAATGCCTTTTGTTGATATCAACGCTGAATCGTCGGAAAGAACGATCATTTATGGATTTATCTCTTCTCTCAGTCCAGAAGAACTCGAAAAGCTTCGGCAGAAGGATATTCCGGGCCTGATGCAGGTCATTGATACCGTTCGCAACAGCCCAACGAATTTTAGCAAGGAAGATATCGACGGCAGGATAAATCCCGCGCATGCCGCGATACGGGAGGGCCTGGTAAAGATATGTCTCCACTTGATGCGGGGAGGGGATGAAAACGAGCAATTTTTTGCAGTGGACCTCTTAGGGGGGCTCCCAGGTGCGGACATCGGCGAAGAAGGAAGCGATCTTCTGGAAGGTGTATTGACCAGATCAGGCAATGAAGGACTGAAGGAGAGACTTCTGGAAATGGCGGTTAAAACGGCAGATTACGGAAAAGAAAGAGACCTGAAGATCACCCTGGCTGTTTTAAGAAGCTTTCCCGGTGTTTCAGATGGTTTGCAGGCGAAAATACGTTCCAACACGGCAAGGCTGCTGGGAGCTTTTATACGGCGTGAAGGCGTTAAACGGGAAGACATCGCGTTATTGGCTGAGGCCATGGGGCGCTCCCCGGAAGAGTTGAAACGACTCATTGATTTTATAGGTGAACTTGAGATTGTCACGGGGAATCTCTATACTCCGGAGTGGTTCCAGGATTATGAGGTGTTGAGCAAACACCGCGGGATGGTGGAATTTATCCGGGAACTACGAGAAACCGGCGGATACGATTGTACGGCGGATCATTCAAAAATATTACCTGAAATGCTGAAAGACCGCCAAAATCTGCTCGACGCGATCAGGAAAATAAAAGGGAATTTTCCCGATTTCAAGTATCAGTTGCTTGAGAGACACAGTTTAGATAGCGAAACCCAGAAGACTGTAATTGTTCTTGAATTCGATCCGTATAAGGCCCTCGCGAGACAACTCTTATGGCAAAGAAAGAAGCTGTTTAAGGATCTTTTTGAAGCAGAAAAAACGCAGGGCGCCCTTCCGGACAAGGCGACGGATGCTTTGTTTGACGCGCTTCGGGCGGAAGACCCCTCGCTGGAAGGCGTTACCGCTACAGCTGAAGAATACAAAAGCTTTAACAGGGCTCTTGGGCTGGTCGTTAAAAAGGTGTACGACCCGTCCGGCAGCCACTACGCCTACCGGGATTTTTATTTGACGAGAGACCTGCTTGCCGCCCTTGCAAGGAGACCCGGGGTGATCGACGGACTTTTAGATGTTCCGGAGAAGGTGCCGAAGTTGTTTGAGCTTCTTGAGGTAGGCGGGCCCCTTGAGCGTGTTTCCGGTTCCATTGCCCGGGATATTTTCTTTGCCGATGATCCTGCCGGGCGTGCTCAGGTTATGGTGGAAGCGTTCACCGGCAACAAGGAATACTGGGAACAGCTTTTCCTTTTCACAAAGATCAGGCTCGGGGAGAAGCTGGAAAATGCAGGTACCTCTTATCCCATAACTGAGATCGAATCTGTTCCGCTTGCCGAGATCGTCAAAGAGCATACGGCAATAAAGGCGAAAGATCCAGATAAGAAGACAAGATTGGAATCCATCATCCAGGACAGGGATGTGATCGCCCGGCTGGAGAAGGGCGAGATCGCATCCGTGCCGTTCAGTTCCATAGCCGGAGAGTACAAACTTCGGATTTACGGAGACTATCTGAGGAGGACCATAGAATTAAGCCGGGGCGATGAATCAAAAAAGAAGGCGGACGCGAGGAACAGAGCGTCGAGCGGTGAACAGCTGGAACTGGGAAGCGGGATGTATCTTCACGGCACTTCGGCGGAGCGTATCGAGACGATGTTGCTGAACGGAAATCTACCCCAGGAATCGCTGGGGGTGGTCCCTGAAGGGGATGAGGACCGAACGGACGCATATGCTTTTCAGGTCGATTTCGCGCGGCTTCTTCAGGAGGACATAGAACAGCAAAAAAGCACTGAAAATATAATAACGAGTTCTCTTGCCGGAGAATACGGCACAAGAGGTATTTTTGGGAAGGCCGGCCAAATGTGGTTTGTCTACAGGCGAGAGCGCGGCTCCTGGGAAGAGGGTAAAGATCACAGCGCTGCCCGGTCTACTCCCGGGCATGCCGTGATTTTAGGCGGTATGCCCGCAGCCGAGATCTCGGCGATCGTTTTGAGAGACCCCGATGCGACGCTGGGAGGGGTCGAAAAGGCGATAACAGAAAACGGGTTTTACATCCCGGTGTACGATTTAAAAGGGAATTTGCTGTTCCGGGATTCTGATTACGACAGAATGCGGGAAGACCTGAACTTGGCGGTGCCCGTTGATGTTTGGGGTTATTCAATGAAGGTCGGGGGAAGATTGGGCAGTAATCCCGGCGCCCAATTTATGGTCTCCACGCATGAAGGTCCCGCAAGGTTCTACGCGAAATATGCCCGTCCGGAAGCGCAGGGGCACATCTGGAGCGAATTCTTGGCGGATAATATCTATAAACTGCTGGGCATCCCTGTCCCCGATACCAGGATAGTCCGGGTGGAGGGGACTTACGCGCATGCTTCTCGCATGTTAATGCCTGACCGGGACCCAGAAGCTTCCATGGATCAGCTGAAAGACGGTTTCCTGGCCGATGCCTTGATGGCTAACTGGGACTGTCCTCACAATCCTATAGGAAATACCCTTCTCTCAAATGGCGTCCGCTACAGGATCGATAACGGCTGTGCTCTGCTTTTTCATGCTACCGGGAAGAGAAAAGCCAGAAAATTTTTTGGACCTGAAGAGCCGGTAAGGGAGCTGGAAATGGGCGTCAGCACAGATAGCCTGGGCGAAGGCATGATGCGTACGTATAAAGAGTGGGGGCTTACGAATGAAGATATCGTAAAGCAGGCGCTGGCGTTAAGAACAAGGCTAACGGACGGAAAAATAGATGAGCTGGTCGACAGCGTAAGGCTGAGCGCAGAAGACAGGGATAACCTGAAACAAACCTTAAAGCACAGGAGAGATTATATCTTAGCCTGGGTTGAAGAAAGGATCCATCCTCTTCCGCCCACTGTTGCTGTTCCCGGCAAGGGCGTTCTCTGGTTTATTGCAGGGGCTATATTTGGGCTTATGAACCTTTTGGGGATTACTATTACTCCGGCACGAAGAGATTTTGTTGAAGACTTTATTATTCCTTTGCTTGAAGAGGGCGGTATGCTCCTGGGGCTTTACTTTGGAGGGCCGCTTGTCTATCTAGGCATAAGAGGTCTATTTACGCTGCTTCACGCATTCCAGGACAGGGCTCCGCCTGCCGGGGTAAAAAGGACACTGCTTCAAAGAATCGCAATCCCCGCCATCGCATCAATCGCAGCTTCACTACCTCTTTTAGCTTTAGCCTTCGGAACACCTCTAGGCCCGGCAATATTCGCTGCTGTTGCCGGAGCTGGCATATTCGCCCACATCCTCGGGAACCGCTATGTGACAGTATTTAAATCCAGATTACAGAAGGCTGTTTTGGGTAAGGAGGAACCTTCTGCCCCGCTTGTTGTTGCCGAGCCGGGTGCCAGGCCGAAAGACTTTGCAAG
>JBAROI010000069.1:0-9612 GCA_049642015.1 Candidatus Omnitrophota bacterium
TTATAAAGCTTATAAGCTCCGAGGAGATCATCGCTCATACATATACCAAAGAGGATCTCGGTCCCCGCACAAAGTTGCGCTTTATGCTCCTGGATAAGCTTAAAGGAGTAAATGATGAAAGGCTTGCCAGGCCGTTCCTGAAAATATTTTCACCTGAAGAACTGTATCAGCGTTTATCATCTAATGGGAAATACCTTATTATTGTAAGGGATGTCCTCTTTAATATGATCCAAACCACCAATGATACCGATTTCCTCCTGGAGTGCCTGAAACGGGCTCTGGTGGATGGTAGCGCTGAAAAAATGGGTAATGCCGCAGCAGAAAGGCTCGGCCAGATAAAAGATCCGGAAACGGTTATACCGCTTACACGTCATTTATTTATGACTTTTCCCTATGCGCCACATCCCTCGCTGGAGAAGCATCGGTGCGCCACGAGCATCGTCAACGCCCTCGGTGAATTGTGCGACCCAAGAGCGATGGACGCGCTTAGCCGCGTACTGTCGTCTACATATAGCCGTCCTGGCAACCTAAGCGCTCAATTCGAAGCGCACATATTTGATTTTGAAACGCGCATCGCTGCTGAAAAAGCCCTGACCACGATAAAAGCGGTCAAGATCGACTCAAAAGTCAGACTCCCGAAGGTTGAAGTTAAAAGTGAAGGGTTCTCTCGCCTGGGCGTGGCACTTAAAAAAGTTGGCAGATGGCTCTGGGAAAACCGAAAACGCATTTTTATATGTCTGCTTATTGTGGCGCTTTTAGTTGCTGCCAATTACATGCTCCCGGACATACCAGGCAAGAGCAGCCTCGGCGGCATACCGTTTTTTCCGATAGCGGGCAGCGTCGCCGTTGCTGACGACGAAGAGAAAGCCATCGCCAGGCAAATGGTCACACTACACAGGAGGATGGTCACGCTAAGCAAGAAAAAGACCCTGGGTAAAGAAAAACTCCAGCCTTATGAATTCACAAGGCGTAACAGGAGAAAATGGTCAGAATTCATTAAGCACTACAAGAACTCAATGGGCCTGACCAAGGCCTTCATAAAGGGCGCTTACTACATTTATCGGGACAGGCTGGAAACCGATCTGGATAGAAAGATCTTCATGAAGGAATTGAGAAAACTTGATCTCACGAGTCTTATGAAGATAGATCGCGAGCAAAGAGGCATCAGGGTCGTGCTTGAAGACCTTTTTAACGGAAGAGCGGACGAAGAGATAAAAAGGAGCCTAAAGAAGGCAAAAAACCTGAAGATAAGCGAGTTTTTCAGCCGCGAAGACGGTAAGATCCGCGTCGTGGATTCTCTGCTCACGATAAACGACAGGGAAGAAGACAAAAGCGACGTTCCTGAAAAAGAAGCCTCTGATCTTATGGCCATCCTTAAAACCGTGAAAGACCTGGAAAAGGTGGTCCAGGCCATTGAACTTGCGGATCCCGTTCTTCTTGTGGGAGAGACCGGGGTCGGAAAAACCTCCCTGATAAGGGCTCTTGCTTACCTTTCGAACAATAATTTCAGAAGATTTAACCTGAACGGCCAGACCGATAAGCTCGAATTTATCGGTGGATATCGTCCGAAGTCAAAGACACTTTCCGATGAAGAAGCAGCAAGTCTACTGTTAGAGACACTGGCACAGGTAAAATTAAAAGACCCGCGGGAAGCAAAGAGGCTTGTAAAAGCGATAAAGCTTGTGTGCGGCGAGAAGGAAATGACCATTGATAAAGCTGTCAGGATAGCCGAAACCGCCATCCGTGACAGGGACAGAAAAAGAATAAACTCATTTGCCGAAGCCCTTTCCCAGGCGGGTTTCGAATTCGAGTGGAAAGAAGGGATCCTTCTGGATGCGATGCGCAAGGGACACTGGATAAATCTCGATGAGATCAACCTTGGTGAGCCGGAAGTTGTAGAAAGGATACGTTACCTGTTAGAGCCTAACGGATACTTGGTCATAAGTGAGCATGAGGGCGAAAGGTGGATACAGGCCCAGGATTTCGACAAAATGGTGTGGGGGAAGATCAGGTCAAAGAAGACGGAAGGTGAACCTGACAATGCGCTCCTCAAATGGGCGGTCACCGAAGTCGAGAAGGATGGCTACAGGCGCATCCACCAGAATTTCAGATTGTTCGCGACAATGAACCCGGACACCTACGAAGGCAGAAAAGAATTTTCACCGGCCCTTATGAACAAATTCAGGACGAAATGGATCGAGGAGCCCTCGGATGAGGACCTGGGCAGCATCCTGAGTCTGAAATACGGATTTGGCAAAAAAGTCACGCAGTACCTGATCCATCTTCACACTGCCTTAAGGGCTGTAAGCGGAAGAAACGGAAAACTGGGAAGAAAAGAAGGGCAGGTCTATTACTTCACCGTAAGGAACCTTGCCAGGTTTGCCGAAAGGGTGAAAGCCGGGCTCGATTCCGCCGGAACAAAGCCCGACGTTGAAGGGATAATAGCCCAGGAGGTCCAGGAAATATACGGCGATGGCTTACGGGACCAGGGCGACCAAAACATATTCGATAAGATCCTGAAAAGAATATTGAATCGCACGGCTGAGGATCCGTCATTTGATATAAGGCATGACGATGACGCGGGTAAAATATATTTCGGAGATGTTGCCCTTGACATAAATACAGAGGGAGGCCCTCGCGTCCCGGATGCTACCGCGAACCTGAAAGAAACCGAAACAACAAGGCGTGAACTTAAGAAACTGGCCAAGTGCGTGGCCTACAAGGAGAAAGGTCTCCTTGTCGGACCTACCGGAGCGGCCAAAACTGCCCGTATCAAGTATTTAGCCCGCCTCACGAAGAACAATTTCATAAGGATAAACCTCGACGCCCATACCGACACTTCCGAGATTATCGGAAAAGATGTCCCCGGCAAGGGTTGGATGGACGGCACCCTTGTAGAGGCTATGAAGAAGGGCTGGTGGGTGCTCCTGGATGAAATAAACCTGGCCGAGCCGGAGATACTTGAGAGGATAAACTCCCTCTTGGATGATGACGGATATCTGGTAATAAGCGAACATAACGGCGAAAGGGTAAAGCCGCATCCTAATTTTCGGCTCTTTGCGGCGATGAATCCCGCGGCATACACCGGTAGGAATCGGCTCTCCGTAGCCATGAGAAATAAGTTTACCGAAAGATGGGTAGGCGCACAAATAGACCCCGAAGAGCTGAAAGAGATCATAGATTTTTATCTTACCGACCAGAATATATCTAAACTGGAAGCCCTTCCGAGAAAAAATGTAAGAGATATAGCTGAAGAAATGACCAGGATATTTGTAAAGATAAACGAAATGATAAAAGACGGTCGGCTTGGAAGGGGCAAGATCTCGGGCGCGGAACTGGGTAGTTACAATTTCAGTCTCCGCGACATAAAAGACTGGTGCGACTTCGTCCGGAAGATGCACGCCAGCATGGATACAGCCAAGGCGCTTATTGAAGGGGCTTTGTATGTATTCAGGGACCGCCTGGAGGGAACGGATGACAAGAAAATCTTCAAGGAAGATGTCCTGACGATAATTGAGCAGGAAAAATTGACAGACACCCCGGTAAATCTTGACAAGCTGGACATCCTTGAAGAAGAGGGAAAAGGAGAAATTGAACTGCTCCTCCAGAATATGAGTATCTTCGCGGGACTATCACCTGAGGAGATCGAAAAGGCGCAGTTACTTGAAAAATTCAACGAGCTTACGGCCACTCTCCCGAGCGAACTGGCCGACGGGGTGAAAGAAATAAGAAACAGGATCACACAGACCGGAGAATTTCCAAATGCCGTACGCGGCTTCGCGCTTCTCCCAGAAGAGATCGCCAGGATCCTTATAGATATGGCCATCGGAAGCGGAGACCCGGATACCAGAAAAGCGGCAGCAGAAGTAGTAGGACACCTGGGCTTATCTGAATTCTCCGGAAATCTCCTTGATATGCTAAACGACACAGAATTTGAGGTGCGGGTAACCGCGGCGCTTGTCCTTGAAAAACTGAACTTTGAATTTGTTCCGCAGGCGATACCCCGCATAGCCGCCAGACCGAAAAATCTCTCCAAGCTTGGGACCTTCAAGAGGCTTGAAGTCGGCAAAACAGGTTTTATGTGGAGCGCCCTCGCGATAGGTTCTTTATCGCTTTTATTTGGAGCGTACATTGGCCATTTTGCACTGCCTGGTCTTCTCGGGATCACATCGGGTATCGGCCTTAACCTGCTGACCGTTTTGGGGGTACAGATCGTAGCAAGTCTCGTCTTTTTTGGCTTGCTTCCCGCGATCTCAAGATTTTTAGTATATTATCCGCAGTACAAAATAGCGAACAAAAGGTATAAAACGATTCCCCTGGACCTGGAAGATTACACAAAACTGCTTACGGAAGACCAGTTTGACTCATTTCTAAAGTTTCCGTTTAAAAAAGAAACTCACAAAAGAATACTTATGAGGCATGTATTGGCAAAAAGGTCTTTGCATATAATGTTTGGGATCGTAATTGGATTTCTTGCCCTGCTTGCGGTGTATCCCGTTCATAGTATGATGCGTTTCTTTCCCGTGATTTTTGGAAATTTTTGGTTTTTCATGGGCGTGGCAACTCTGGCGGGATTCTTCTTTGGGTTCTTTATTCCGATAGTCGCGCTGGCCCTGGCCGAAACACTTTTCGAATCTTTTTACACCGTAAAAGCCCTAACGTACGGCAGATCAATACCTACCGGTCGTAAAACTTACGAAATGACCCTTCCGTATGACGATGAAACGATCAAGATGTTTGACCAGTTCAAGAAAAAACAAAAAATGCGGGCCAGGATGGCCTCGCAAATTACCGAAGAGGAAAGCCCGCTCCTGGAGATCGAAAGCGCCATGAAGCGTAACGCAATAAAAATAGAGGGAGACAAGCTGATCATAGGAGACGTATCACTTCCCATTCAAGCGGACGGTATGAAGGAGCACGTCCCGCAGTTAGAAACTTCAGAACTTATACCAACCGTCTCCACCGTGAGGAATCTCAAAAAAGTCGCAATGTCAATACTTTTGAACGACCCGACCCTTCTCGTGGGCGAAACGGCCGTTGGAAAGACATCTCTTATCAGATATCTGGCAAGTCTTACCAATAACGGCTTCAGGAGATTCAACCTTAACGGTATGACGGATAAAACCGAATTTATCGGAGGCATTAAGCCCGATCCCGACACTGATTTCGCATGGAAGGAAGGAATCCTGACAAAGGCCATGAGGGACGGACACTGGCTGGTGCTTGACGAGATAAACCTTGCTGAATCCCAGGTCCTTGAAAGGCTGAACTCCCTCCTTGACAGCGGTGTTTTGAAGATCACCGAACATGACAATGAGACCTGGCTCATGCCCGAAGTCTATGAAAAACGCCTTAGTGAACTGGCCGGGGAAATAGCCCGTAAAAAGAAAATATCCCTGATCGAAGCAAAGAGACTGGCGAAAGAAGAAATGGACAATGAGAATTTCCACAGGATCAATGAAAACTTCAGGCTCTTCGCGACCATGAACCCCGCAGAATATTCCGGCAGGAAAGTTCTTTCTCCCGCTTTTGTCAACAGGTTCCGGGTGAAGTGGATGGACGAACTCTTTTCCAAGGAAAAGAAAGCAGTCCTCTACAACAAATTCGTTGATAAAAGCGGAAAAAAGATCTTCACCCCGAAGTTTTTGGGATACATTGAATGGTTCCATTGCCAGATAGATCAGCTGGCCAAGACGAGGGTCATAGGCAGCGGCGAGATCGATCCGTACCGCTATACCATGAGGGACCTTATAAGGCTCGGCGAAAGAGTTCTGAGAAAGGTCAACGAGGCGATCGACAATGGCGAAGAACCATCAACCGAATTTATCGAAAGACTGACTTTGCATGAATTTATTGAAGTCTACACCGACCGCATACGGACCCAGGACGATAATAACGCGGATTATGAATCTATAGTCGAATTGGTCGCCGACTGTGGCTTGTATGACGACCTTTCACTTGAAGACGAAGACTGCGAAATAGACGAATCCCATCCCGATTACGTTTCTTTCGGGGACATCAAAATAAACAAGTGGAAAAAGGGCGGACCATACGTGCCGGAAGATTGGGCCAGGCTTACACCGACAAAGACGATGAAGAAATACCTCAAAAAAATAATCAAGGCCGCCGCATATGACGAAAACGTGCTTATGGTCGGGCCGACCGGGGCGGCAAAAACGTCATTCGTAAGACACGCGGCTTACATTACCGGGCACAACTTCATGAGAATAAATCTGGACGCCCAGACCGATACTACCCAGTTCATAGGACAGCACCTGCCGAAGGAAGGCACGGAGGGCGATTTCGAATGGCACTACGGGGACCTTATCCGGGCCATGAAAGAAGGTTACTGGGTGCTTCTTGATGAAATAAATCTCGCGGACCCGGAGATCATCGACAGGCTGGCATCGCTTTTCGATGATGACAGGAGCCTTGTCATAACAGAGAACGAAGACGAAAAATGGATATCCCATAAAGAATACCAGAGGCGGGTAAAGAAATACGCTGAAGAAGAAAGGGCCAACGGCAGAAAAGAAAGCGAAGAGAAATTGGAAAAAGAAGCCGAAGAAAAACTCACCGAAAAGAAGATATTCGAGATACACAAAGACTTCAAGATCTTCGCGGCCATGAACCCGGAACGTTACTCGGGAAGAAACAGGCTTTCGCTGGCCATGAGGAACAGGTTTACCGAGCTCTGGGTGCCAAGCGAACTTCCGGAAGACGAGATGATCGAGATAGTAACGTCTAAGCTTGATGACGCGATCAAGGATAAAGGTGACATGGCCGAGAAAACAGTCGCTACCCATAAACTGATAATGGAGGCCGTGGAAATATTCACGGGAGGCGGATTTGACACTTACCAGTTCAGCAACAGGGAACTTTTTAATGTCTGGACAAAGTATGTGAACAAGTATTACGAAAAGTTTGGCCTAAGAGAAGCTATCCTCAGGGGCGCTATGTACATTTATCACGACCGCCTTACAAAAGAAGATGACAGAGAAAAGTTCAGGATCATTCTGAAGGAATCACCCCTAAAGGTCAAGCCGTCGGAATTCGCAAAGATCTCAAAGTGCGCTGAATTCAGCCTGGAAAAAGACAAAGAAACGGAAGGCAAAGAATTTGTCCCGAGCAGGGAGGTCGCCAAGCTTATCGAAACCCCGCAGACCAGGGAAAATATTGCTAAATTGATCCAGGCCATTGAGCTTAGAGACCCGCTTCTTCTTGTAGGTGAAACAGGAGCGGGAA
This sequence comes from Candidatus Omnitrophota bacterium, assembly GCA_049642015.1. Taxonomy (GTDB): domain Bacteria; phylum Omnitrophota; class Gorgyraeia; order Tantalellales; family Tantalellaceae; genus JBAROI01. The sequence continues at coordinate 7,246 of JBAROI010000069.1, forward strand.
AAACTTCCCTGGTAAGATACCTTGCGTACCTCACGAACAATAATTTCAGACGGTTTAACCTTGGCGCACAAACCGACAAGCTGGACCTTGTAGGAGGGTTCAAGCCCGATGATAAAGGTCACTTTATATGGAAACCGGGCGTAATTATAGAAGCAATGAAAGGCGGACACTGGCTGGTGCTGGATGAGGTCAACCTGGCGCCATCACAGATCATGGAAGGGATAAACTCGCTTCTTGACGATGACGGTTTTCTGGTCATAAATGATACGGGAGAAAAGTGGATACAGGCCGCCGAATATGACAGGAGATTTAACGAGCACGTGAGAAAATTCATCTCTGAAGGGTCTTCGGAAAGCGACGCCAAAGAAAAAGCCCTCCAGGAGATGAAAGCGGCAAAGCTGGAACGTATCCATGAGAATTTCAGATTGTTCGCCACCATGAACCCGGCCGAGTATGTAGGAAGACAGAAGTTCTCACCGGCCCTGATGAACAGGTTCAGGGTCAAGTGGATCGACGAGCTGCCGCGTGATGACATCGCCCAGATATTGCAGGAGAAATATAAAGATTTCGCTACCCCTGATTTTATAAAAACGGTTCTTGACCTTCATTACTATATGATGGGGAAAGCAAAGACCCTCCCCGGTAACGGAGTATTTTACACGATAAGGCATCTATTGAAGTGGATGAATAGAATAAGGACCGCAAAACAAGACGGGGCCACCGATATAGACAGGATCGCTGTTATTGAGGCAAAAAGCGTATACGGCGGCGGGTTTCCGCTCGAAGGGGAAAGAGGCGCACTCAAGCAGGACCTCAGGGAATGGCTAGCTCAGAAGTTCGGCACGGACTATGAAGACGAAGACTACGAAATAACAAGAACCGCCAGCTATGTCTCATTCGGCGGAGTTGAGATGAAGAAAAAGAATACCAGGACGGAATTCGTCCCCGGCCCGCCATTAAAAGAGACCAAGACCATGAAAAAATACGCAAAGAAGCTGGCTAAGGCCATAAAAAATGGCGAACACGTGCTGATGGAGGGCCTTACTTCGGGCGGTAAGACTTCACTCGCCAGGTATCTCTCCGACGAGACAAACAACAATTTCGTAGCCCTCGACCTTGACGGCCAAACAGACACCGCCCAACTCCTGGGCCAGTGGATCCCGATCCCCGGGACAGATAGATACAAGTGGGAAGACGGATTACTTGTCAAAGCCATGAAATACGGCTGGTGGATACTGATCGACGAGCTTAACCTCGCTGAGCCGGCTATTCTGGAGCGTATTAACTCGATACTTGACGATGACGGTTATCTGGTATTATCGGAACATTTAAACGAAGTCATTGTCCCCGACCCTAATTTCAGGCTGATCACGGCAATGAACCCTGAGCATTATGCCGGACGCGAAAGGCTTTCTGTGGCCATGTTAAATAAATTCACGCAAATATGGGTCCCTAGCGATCTGAGCGAGTCAGAGGAGATCGAAGAAACGGAACACTATCTGGCGAATGCCCGGCCGGAAAACATATTCAGCATTCCTCCCGCCTTTACGGAAAGGATCGGATCGTACGCTGACGAGATCCAGGATCTCTTCCTGCAGGGAGAAGTTAACTGGGATAAATACCTCAGCGTCGCTTTTCTCGGCTCATGGTTCGCAAAAAGAGCCGATGAAGACGGAGAAGAAGAAAGTGAAGGCGGAGAAGAAAACAAGAGCTGGTTCCGGCAGTGGAGAGAGGGCCGTAAAGTTAAAAAAATTAACAAAAAATTGAAAAAGATAGAGGCTGTAACAAAAATTTTCGGGGGTGACTTTAATGTAGGATTAAAGCCGGGTGATGGATGGGCAATATGGTACCCGGAAGATCCCGACGAAAAACCCGTGATCACATTCCCCGAGGAAGAACTCGAAACGAAGAGCGCTGAAAGCATTATAGGCGCCGCCATGCACGAGGGTTTGCACAGGGACATCACGTGGATGGATGCGTTCTTTACGCAAAGTGAACCTCACAGGTTTCTACATAACGCGGTAGAAGACCCTAGGGTCAATAACTGGGGTATAAAAAAGATGCCGGGAAGAAAAAAATATTTTGACGCCCGGTACCAGGATACTTACCCCAGGGCAGGGAAAGGGAGGGGGTCGCTGGAAGAGGCAGGCGCTCTTCCTCACTTGCAATTCGGATACGGCCTTATCCATCACTGGTATTACGGCGAAGAGCACCCGGACATAATCAGCCCGAGTGTCCTCGAAGCCTTAAGAAAAACGCGCGAAGCGGCAAAAGAAGCTTACACCACCCATGCCGGCACGGCTACTCTTCAAAGAACCGCGGATAAAAAGATGACGGTTACGACACCCCTTGAAGGAACAAAAACGT
>JBAROI010000076.1:0-15800 GCA_049642015.1 Candidatus Omnitrophota bacterium
TTCTTTTATGGGTTACCTGCTATTTGGCCGCCTATGTGAGCATGGATGTCAAGAAAGACACCCGTTTCGAACCCCTCCAGACCTTGATCTATGTATTAGAGTTTAATGAACTTTCCGAGCTTGTTAAGTGGCTTGGGAAGGCAGGAAATAAAACAAAATTCAGGAATTCGCTGAAAACCGCGACTAAACTGAAAGATGCCGGCCGCGAAGATCTGAATTCTCTTACTCCGGGTGAAAATAAAAAGCTTGTAAAAGCGCTATCCAGAGACCTTTCTCTTTACGATAAAGAAGTCGATAAGGGCGACAAAAGCGGTATTCCCGTGTTATTAAAGCAGGGAAGGTCCCGCCTTCTCAAGCCCATATTATTTATTATTACCTTATGTATAATGCCGCTGTTAGGTGGCGGCTGCAGCCTGGTAGCGGGAAGTGAAGGAGGCTTCGTCACTGTGGCGTTGGCACTGGCAGTAGTTCTTGTTGTATTTATGTCCACAATGAGACTTTTGCCTTCGGGGTTGTCCGGAGGCGGTTTTGAGTTGAACCCGGATGAAAAATTGAAGCGGCTTAAAAAGATGTTCGAAGACTGGAGCAGTATTGCTGACTGCTACAGGGACCTGGGTCTGGACCCCCAAAGAGAAGAAGACAAAGCACTGATCATAGAGGCGATCAAGCGGTACGCCCGCAGGGACGCCCGTATCATAGCCGAGCATTTTCTGGAATTCGGCCTTGATCCTGTAAAAGATAAGGCGGAAATTATCGAGATCGCGAAGATCGTCTCGAGTTATGACGGCGAAGCGGGAGCGGAGCATTTTGAAAAATTCGGCTTGGATCCCGCCACCGACAAAGATGAGATCTTCAACATCGCTAAATTCTGTGCCCGGAGCAGAGGCAGGGACACGGCTAAGTACTTTAAGAACTTCGGGTTCGACCCAAAAACCGACATGTCAATGATAATAGAGATCGCGAAGCTCTGCGCAATGCAAAACGCCATAATGGCCTACTTTTTCAAAGAGTTCGGAATAGATCCGCAGAAAGGCAGGCAGCAGTGGCAAGCGACTGAAGAAATAGCCATGCTTTGCGCGAAGAACGAGGGAAGCGCATGGGCTGCTGCCATGTACTTTAAGAAGTTCGGTTTTCTGCCGCAGAAGAACGAGGCCGATAAAGCGGTGGCTATAAAGGTAGCCGGGCAGTGCGCGAAACTCGAGGGCCAGTTGACGGCAAAGTATTTCAAGGAATTCATGCTTGACCCGCAGGAAGACAGGGATGAAGTAATTAAGATAGCGAAACTCTGCGCGATACAGGACCTTGAGGGCACCTTAAAGTATTTTGATAATTTCGGCCTTGGATTTACAAAAGATGGGGCGCAGGAATTTTGCCGGGAAGCGAGGCGTGAAAGGATAGTTGGGCGCGCGCAGTCTTTTGGAGATAGCTCGCTACTGCATAAGTTTGCGACGGCCGGAGATACCATGAGGGAGACGGATGAAGCGTTCGCTTTCCTCGGGCTTTCCGGGTTTAGCGGAGGTACGCGGTCGTACGTAAAACTGCTTTTACTTGAGGAAGCGGTAAATAAAGGTTCTATTTCAGATGAATTCAGGGAAAACCTGAAGGACAAAGTAATTCCTCACCTGCGGGCGCTTGAAGTGCTCGTGGAAGGTTATCCTCAGCTCGGCCTGGAGGAAGGAACTTACAGGTGGAAGGCGGGCGACAGGGATGAAACCGTCTTAAAAGAGGAAGTTATAGATTTTATTGCCCGGGTCGAGTTGCCCGGCGAACCGGCCGGCTTGACCGAGGAAAGAGATGGCGCCGAAAGAAGGGCCATGCCCCTTGCGCCTTACCCGATCTTCCACTTGCTTGCCGGAAAGATGGCCCAGATGGGCTTGGTAGACCAGTCGCTCTATTCAAGCATCGTCGCCGGGAATTTCGTAAAGGAAGCGATGCCTATCCTGTCGATCCTGTTTTATTCCGGTTACCCTGCAGGAAAATTGCCCGAGATAGGCGGCAAAGTATCTCCCGAAATAAGAGAAAGGGAGCATCCTGTGGCCGGCCCGGAAGGAGAGCTCGTGCCGGCGTACGATACGCAATTTTTCTATTCACTCGAACCCGCGTCAATGGAAGAAGACATAAGAAGGACCTTCCTTACGGCATCCGCCGCGGCCGCCAAGCTTGGCGCCTACGGCGAGAAACACGACGAATTAGCGGGAATATACAGGGATCTCCGGACAGACATAATGAGATTTTTCCTGCAAAAGATGAAGCTTACTTCAAAAGATTTCGAATGGTCTTTTAGTGATCTGACCAATTTTTCCGAATATTATCTGCATAAAGAAACGATCACCGCGCAGATGACGACGGCAGCGAAGCGTTTCGACGCGAACGAAGACCTTCACCAGAAGTTCAAGGACATCGTGGAGCGCCACATCAGGCGCATAGAAAAACACATATTTCCGGACAGGCTGAAAACGCTGATGGATATGGCGCTTAAGGGGGAATTCAGCGACATGAAGCCGGAAGTGCTCATATCGTGCTACGACGATGACCCCGAAGTGAGGGATAAGGCCCAGGATATAGCCGCGGCCGCGTATCCCGAAGAATGGAGCCAGATCGTCCGGAGAGAAGAGAGAAAAACGAACAGAAAATTCTTCGACACGGGACTTATAAGCCAGGGCACGAAAGCCGAGAAGGAGTTTCGCGCCAAACTCGACCAGATAAGACAACCCCATAACGACATTACGGAGCGCTACGCGGCGAGGGTAATGGAGCTGATCGAGAAATTCCTCGCGAAAGGCACGATTTCCGCGGAAGACAGAGAAGGCATCAGTGCCATAAAGGAGAAATTTGAAAATGGAGAATATACGATATACGGCTATAATTCGATCATTGTCAAGGCCGAGAACGATTTCCACCTCGGGGAGAACGACCCTGACGCCGGTGAGCTTTTCATTGCTACGGACGTAATAGCCGAGCTTGAGTACCGCGGGAAGTCCATCGCGGACGAGTATCTGCTGCACGAGATCATTTGTCCTGTCGTTAAACATTATTCCTCCATCAAGGCCCAGCAAGCCGTGTTCAATGGCGAAACGTTCGGCGACAATTATCCGGATAAAGACGCGCTTTCAAAACAGACAAGTAAATACCTGTATAAGGGGCTCCTGGGCGAGGCGCTTAGAGACATGCTTGACGGTCCGCGGCAGGGGCTGGATGAACTTTTTGCATATTACGCCGAAGATGAGTTCAAAAGGATAAGGCCCGAGAAAAGCTCCGCAAGAGATCTTTTAAGTTATAAAGAAATTTTAGAAAGAATGAAAGAGCAGAACTGGCTATACGCGATGAACGTCCCGAACAAACAAACAGAAAGCCTTGTTCCTTTTGACGGAAGGGGAATAAGGAAAAGGACCATGGCGATGAAGAGGGGGATCGAATCTTGTATTTACAAGAAACTCCCGAAGATCTTAGAAAAGCTCGGTCTTCCTGAGAATGAACCGTTGAGGATATACGCTTCCGGGAGCTATTTCTGGCTTGAAGGGTCGGCTGACGATATAGAGATAGACATAGTTGTTGACAGCGACTGTCCCTTTACCGAGGTAGAAGCGCTAAGCCGTGATGAGGTAAGAGGTATATTCGAGGACCTGGGTCGCGATGCCCTCGGGATAAAGATCAATGTTTTCGGAAAAGATCAGCTTGAGCTTGCCGCAAAAGGAAAGAAGGTTGAGAGCAGGGCGAAATTATGCGAAAAACTGATCCAATTGCCCTATGAGGCCATTCAATTTTCGGGAAAGAAGATCACTTTCCCTGAACTGGATGAAAAACTCGCCTCCAATATCCTCAGCCTTTACGATATTTATAAGGAACACGCAGCCAGGTCAAAATGGCCGGATCTTGCCAGTGGGAGCAAGAGAGAGACGATGCGAAAAGAATGGTTCGCGGTTAAGATAAGGGGCATACTGGAGTACGTCGTAAAAAACCTGGAAGAGTTTAATAAGACCACGGAATCGCGGTATTTTGGCAATTACGCCCTGGGAGAAGCGTTTCTGCACGGAAGACTCCCCACAAATTCAGATCCGAGGGTAAAAGAAGGGGGCGGAACACTCAACGCCATGCTTGCGGGTGGTAATGTATTTGAAGGAAATTATAGGATCCTGAGCAAAGTAGGTAAAGGAGGAGGAGGCGCTGTTTACAGGGCTTATGATATCGCAAGACAAAGGGTTGTGGCGCTCAAGCTTATAGGTACGGAGCAGGGCGTAGAAAGGGATGGGGTTGTCAGGTTCAAAAGAGAGGCGAAGCTTAGCAAAAGGCTTGAGTACGAGGGGATAATGCCCGTGCTTGACTCTTTCGATACCAGTAAAAATAGAACTTATTTTTATACAATGGAATTGATAAGGGGTATTACGCTTGGAGATTTTTGCGCGTCAAAAGAACATACCGAGAAGGAGAAGGGGCTGATATTTTTGCATGTCGCCGAAGCCCTTGCCTATGCGCGCAAAAAAGGAGTAATTCATAGGGACATAAAACCCGGTAATATCATTGTCCGCAGGTCTGCCCCGGATGACCCAAGGCCGGTCATTATAGACCTTGGTATAGCGACCCTCGGAGCCGACGCGGATACTCAAGTCAGCCAGCTTACCAAGACTGGTGCGTCTATGGGGACTCCTGATTACAAGTCTCCCGAACAGGTCAGGGCGGAATATCGTGCCATGCTGGAGATCAAGGAAAAGAACGAGGAAAGAAGGATCCAGAGGTTGGGTCTCAAAGAAGCCGAGAAGAAAAAATTGATCGAACACATCAAGAGCCAGATCGAAAGAGAAAGGAAGCGGGTCGGCCTTTTAGATGTGGATAAAGACAGCGAACCGGAACAGTTATATAAAACGGATGTATTTTCGCTGGGCGTGGTAATGTACGAAGCGGCTACCGGTAGATCGCCTTTTGAATCGAAAGATCTGGCCGGTCCAATAACCACAAGGTTCAAAAAGATCACTCTTCCAAGAAAGCTGAATCCCGAGATAAGCCGCAGTTTTGAAGCCGTCATAATGAAGTGTTTGGAATTCAATCCCAGAAATCGCTACACTTCGGAAGGTTTAGCGGAAGAGTTGAAGAGGATCTCACGAGGAAAGATCAGCAAGGAATATCTAAGGAGGCTGACCAACAGGGCTTTTACCGTAATAGTCGGGGGCTTACTGGGCGGAGCGATCATTTATTTTGCTGCGCCAAGTTTCTTCCACTGGCTTAACGTAAGTCTATTTAGCGCCTTAGGTCTGGAGAGCATTACGTTGCCCGGTGCAGCGACCACACTTTCCAGCGCGATCATAGGTATTTTCGGAATAGGCGCGGCTATTTTCGGCATGGGTGTTGCCCTTGGAAGGATGTATAACCGGAGGGCGACTGGAGGCGGACCTAAAAAAGCGGAAAATGGAGTGGAACTATCGGAAGAAGGATCGGCAGAAGGGGAGCCGTCAGACGAAGGGGGATCGGCAACAGTAAGTAGCCTTCTCTTTGTTCCCATGGTCCCGGGCCTTGAGATGGGACAACCGGAAATCTTCTTGATAATTGCGATGGTCGCTATATTGGCTATAGCTATTTTTGCCAGCCTGCATTTTGCTTCCGGAGACGTTCCGGCGCCGGGCCATGTGCCGGCGGACGAAAAGTCCCCCGCGTACTGGATACCTCTTCTTGATGGAGATTTTGGTGAAGCCCGAATGGCGGCGATACACTTGGGGAATTTGGGCGGTAAGGAAGCGGTTGAAGCGCTCGTGCAGCATAGCGTCAACGAAATAGATCCGACTCTCCGCAAGAACAAAGCGGAAGCCCTTGGCAACATCGGCGCTTATCATGATACAACGCCCGAAATGCACGCGATGATATTCAGCCATCTAACCGGTGAGCTGGGCGATTTTGAAGAAGATGTCCGGAAAGCTGCTGCCGATGCGCTGGATGGGATCGGAAAACGAAAGGAAAACAAGTTATGCAAATTATACGCGTATCTATTCGATCCGGAAGGCAGGCGGGGGTATGAGACAGAGGATTTGATAGGCGGCGTTGAGGAGGAATACGGGGAGGAATTCATTATCGGCCACCTTATTTACGCTCTCAGCATCGGCTTTGAGGTCGGTAGGAGCGCGGTGAATATGCTTGGCAGCAAAGCGAACCAGCAGGTAGTTTCAGCGTTGACCAGTGAACTTAGAAAAGAGGGCGCTAAGTATGCTTACCGCACGGCTGTCGTAAAAGCCCTGCGGAATGTAGGCAGGACGTTAGCAAAGGCGGTCATGACCCACAAAAATGAAGCCCCCGAAAAGGAAGAACTGAGAGACAGAGTAGTCGAGGTCTTGCGCGACGTTTGCCGGAAAGATCCGGATGCCAATGTTCGCGAGACCGCTATAAAAGCTTTGGGCAGGATCGGCATGCCTAAATTCGTTCCTGAACTTGCCGGCATACTTAAAGAGAGCAAGGAAAACTGGTCTGTGCGTCAAGCCGCGGCTGAAGCTCTTGGCGATCTAGGGAATGAAAGAGGATTAAGGCCCCTGATGGAGACCATGAGGGAAGAAAAGATTACCAGGATCGCATACACGGCATGCGTCAGGTCTTTGGGCAAGATCGCTCTTTCTTTACACACAGAGATCAAGCCCCGGAGAAAGGGAAGGGGAGAGGCAACTGATGAAAGAAAGGCTTTAGTAAATAGATATTTAAAAGCGATATTTGTTTCTTTATGTAATGCATTGCGGCACAAGCACATGAAAGTCCGTGGGGCAGCGGCAGAAGCTCTCCGCACAGGAATTCCCGAGGCGATTCTGAAGACAAGGTTCAGTGATCCGGAGAATGAACTGGGCGCGTATATGGATCTGGTGGAAAGCGAAGTCTCGTCGATAAAAGTCACCCAGCTGGATGCGGACGCTACACGGGAGATGCATCGTGACGCTATAAAAGACGCGAAGGATCAAGACTTTGGCCAGAGAAAATGGGCAAAAATACCCAAAAGAGGTGCTGCCGCGGTTCCCGCGATTCTTCCTGTGCTCACCGAAAAAGAAGGTCGCTTCCGCCTGAACGCGGCCGAGGCCTTGCGAAATATCGGGCATCCATCGGCAGTAGAATCTTTGTTTAAAGCTTTGTCGGTAGAAAAGGACGAGGATGTCAGCGCGGCCATGGCTGAAGCCCTGGAAGCGTGCGGAGGCGAGAAGACTTTGGATGTCCTGAAAGATTTCATTTTCCATCGCCCAAAACCTGCTCTCTGGAAGGCAGTGCAATTGACAAAAATGGGCGAGGATAAAGCCGCTGTAAATATGTTGAAAGTATTAGTTGAAGATGAGTCCTTAAAACCCAAGAAGAAGGCAAGAGCGATCCAACTTCTAGAAAGTGGTCTCATTAAAGTATTATCTTCCGGAACGGACCTTTCCGAGCGCCAGGATGCGGTCAGGTTGCTCGTGAAATTCGGCATCATGGAAACTAAAAATGCTCTAAAAAAAGCTGCTCCCAAGCCGGCCTGGCAAAAGGAGCTTACCAAGGATGAGGAGGTCCGCGAGGCATTATTAAGCGCTTTGGACGTTAAAGGAAATTTCGATTTTAGGATGACCAACAAAGCTTTCAGGAGGATATCTTCCCATGAAGAAGCGAAAGCCCGCGTTACGGCCGCGAAAGCCTTAAGCAGCATAAAGGCCTCTTTGGAAAGTGCCATGTCTGATGATAACGCAAAAGTGCGCCTAACAGCCATAAAAGGCGTAACCGCGATCAGAGCGCAGCTAAAGGCGGGAAAAAGCGGGCAAAGCGGCTTTTTCGTCCTGCCTTTTGCTATGCCGCAAAGTTTTGATGATTTCATAGAACTTATTAAAGAATACCCCGTCCACAGTGCACTGATCGGACTGGGCGTTCTGACAGGATTAATCGCTATTGTTCTTTTAATTCGCTATGTTTCGCATAGATTGAATTCCAGGAAATGGAACCTGAAAAGGATAAAGCACAAAGATCTGAAGGTCAGAGCGGGAGCTGCCAGAAGCCTTGGCGAAATAGGGGCTTCCGACGAAGAGGTTGTTGACGCGCTTGAAGAAGTTTTATATGACGAATTCGAAGAAGTCAGCGAAGCCGCCGCCGGAGCCCTGGCAGCAATAGCTCGTACTGAAAAAGAGGTAAAAAATATCCTTTTGGATAATGCAACATTAGCAGAAAAAGAGGGCGGAAATCCCGATGTCCGCATAACCGCCGCGAAGGCTCTCGGTTCGATGGGCCTTATTGGGATTTCCGCTCTTGCAAATAAATTGAACGATGGAAATGAAAATGTGAGGAAATTTGCCGCGGAAGGAATAGGCGCGATAGACCCCGAGACTCCGAACCTGGAGATCGTGCTTCCCGCGCTTAATGCAGCCCTGGAAGATAAAAATAGCGACGTGCGGGCGGCTGCTTTCAGCGCTTTTGATGATCTCGGCGTATTGACCAAAGAACAAAAGATCAGAAGATATATTATTGACCTAAGGGACGAAAAGAGCCAGGTTCGCGAGCTTGGCGTTAGAGGGCTTAACGGGATACGTCCCGAAACTCCGATAATGATCCACGACGTCATGGAGCTTGCTAAGGACAGCGATGACAGTATCCGCGAAGCTGTTGCAGACTTCTTCGCGGGAACTAAAGCGATAACTGTCAGCATGATACTGGTCATGGTAAAACTACTGAAAGACGAAAATGAAAAAGTCCGAGAAGCCGCGATCAGATCTTTTGCCAATGCGGGCGACGCAGCGGTTCCGTTTCTAGTAAACGCGGCAAATACAAAAAGTATCGAGATGAGAAAGAACGTTGCCAGAGCTCTTGGCGCCATAACTCCCTCGACACCGGAAACCGTCGAAGTCCTTAAGTCCGTTATCCATAAATCCGCCTCGATTGAAGCGGAATACGACAGGGAAGCAGGCAAGGAAGCCGCTAAACGGGAAGAAGTGGTCCACGGATATACCCATCGTGAAACTGAGGCGATCACCCAGGCGGAGGTAATGGAAGCCGACGTGAAATCAGTTACGGAGAGCGGTGTGTATGACATGAGTGATCCATCTGTTGCGGAAGCGGTCGAAAAGCACAAAAAGCGCGTGACCGATACGCAAAGGCTCGCCAAGCAGGAAGCCGATGGACGCGCGCAATATATCCGCGAATCAGAAGCGCGCGAAAAAGCTCATCGTGATGAAGCCGAAGCGGAATCGGTCGTTTCAGAGGCGGCGATCAAAGCCTTAAGTAAAAATCTCGACCCGAAGTCGGCCTCTATTTTTATTGAACTATTAACCGAGCCCGAGGAGCATGTCCGCGAAAAGGCGTCCAAGGCCTTGTCAGATATGGGTGGTGGAGCAGTTGACAGCGTTATCGAAGCTGTGTGCGGCACAGATCCGAAGCTCGGGTCGAAAGATTTCTCAAAAGGATATCTCATCCGCCATCATTCGGCAGACATTCTTAGACGGATAGGCCCGGAAGCGGTCTTCAAGTTAATAGAAAAGCTTGATACCGAGAACCGGCGGATCCACGATGTGGTGGCAGGCACTCTCGGCATGATCGGCGAAGAGGATGTCGTCAAGGCCGCACTCGACGCCTTCGAGAAGAACGGCTCCAGAACAGTAAGGTTTCTTGTAAAAGCGGCGACAACGGATAGCCAATACCACATCAGGGTTTTCATGACAAAAGCTCTTGGCGAGATGGGGCCGGTGGCGATCAATGCCCTGGCGGAAAAACTGGAAAAAGATGCCGTAACTTCCGAAAAGATCATAGCGCTTACGAAGAAATTAAAAGAAGAAGCCGGCCTTGAAGGGACTCTGTTTTTAACAAAGGATCTGAGGTTTGGGAAAGATCCTGAAGAGATTTTCGCCCTTGCAAAGAAGCTTGAGAGTGAAATAGGTTCAGATGCTATTCCGGGCATTATTGAAAAGCTTGAAAAAGAGATACCGCTCCCTGCAGAGGCATCAAAGCTTGCGGCGAAATGGAAGGCAGAACTTGAAAGCCTGGAGGAAGAGTTTAAAAAAAGGGAAAAAAGCGAGGGCAAGATCAAGGTCGCAGACGAGATAAATAAGCTGAAAAGAAAGATGTATCTGGGAGAGATGCTGTCTATTGCGGAAAAACTTAAAAATGGGGGCACACGCGAATTGGTCCTGGCCCTCGCATACATCTTTAATTACAGAAACAATAATGTCCGGACGAATGCCGCAGATGCCCTTGCCCAAATAGGGCCCAGCGCAAAAATGGCAGAGGATAGGCTTGAAAAAGCGCTTGATGACGAATCCTGGTGGGTCCGAGGTTCCGCCTTAATGGCCCTCAGGAAGATAGGCGCACTGACGCCGGAACGCGCGGAAAGAAAATACAGGAACGATCTTGTGGACAAAGAGAGCTCCATTGCCAGGGCGGGCGGAAAAAAAGCCCTCGAAGAACTCAAAGTTTTAACGACAGATTTAAGAGTAAAAAAATGCGCCGCCGCATTGAGCAATAAATTCCGAAGAAACCGGTTTGCGCGCAAAAGAGCAGTCTTAGCGCTTGGAGAGATGGGTTCCAAGGCAAAGACTGAAGAGATCGTGGCGCTTCTCAGGGCCGCATTAAAAGATAACCATCATGAAGTCTATGATGCCGCTAGAGATATAATGATAAACCTTGGTGTATATACTGACGCAGACGAGCAGATATATCTGGAATCCAGGGTGGGACATGAGGACGAAGGCGAACGCGATACCGCCGAGGTCAAGCTCATGGATACCGGACAATTCAGAAAAGAAGGCATGATAGCTAAATGCGTTGCCGACTTAAGGGACATTAAAAATGCCAGTAGCGAGAAACGAGAGGCAGCGGCAAGGACTCTCGGCGAAGTGGGATCCGGATCGGAAGCGGCGCTTATCGTCCTTCTGGAAATGACGGATGATAAAGATGAAAAAGTCAAAGAAGTGGTCCTGGAAGCTCTTTTCAAGATCGACCCCGAATGGGGAAGAAAACACATCGGCTTGTCCGATAGATCGTACGAATTTAGCGGATTTTTTCCGCTGTTTCTCGCCCAGACCGATCTTCAGGAATATGCTCAGGCGCATCCGATCATATTCTGGACCGCTGCCGTGATTGCAGGTCTGGTATTTATCGTTAGCCTTGTGTTTATTGCCCGGCGACTTCTCCGTCCCAAGAGAACGAAATTCGTGAAAATGCTTGGGAGCAGGGACTCGGAGAGGAGAAAGACCGGGATGATAGGCCTTGGCGAGATTCGCGACAGAAAGAGCCTGGACACTTTGATCGCGTCCATGAAAAATGACGACGATCCGGAGGTTCGTCAGGAGGCAATTCAGGCCATTGGAGAGACCCTTACGCCGAAAGAAGCGGTATACCGGACTGGGCTTCAACCTCAGCCGGTTGTTTCCAGGGAAGTTATAGAATCCTTAAAGTACGCCTTGATGGATCCGATCAAATCTGTTCGCGCTACCGCCCTGGAAGTAATATTGAAACTGAAAATCCATCCCGATGAAATTTTAGAAGGCCTGGTCGTGGCTTTTTCCGAAAAGAATCCGCGCGAGGTCCGCGAAGATGCCGCCGCATATTTAGGGGCATTCGGCGAACAGTATCCGGACATGGTAGATCGGGTGATAGACACTTTGGGCATTGGCGTAAAGGGCGGCGAAAAGTCCATCCGCAAGAACGTAGTGGAAGCGTTTGCCCGGTTTGAGCATCCCAGGGCAACGGGCTTTTTGATGGATATGCTCGCGGGGGATAATGATGCGGAGATCCGGTGCGCCGCGGCGGAGGCGATCGCCAAAATAGACGACCCCAGAGGCATGAACGATCTGGCGAAGAGCATGATAAAAGACAAGGACCCGCCCGTCCGAAGAACTGCTGCCAGGGCGCTTGCCGGAATATGCGCACATGTAAAATTTGCCCCGGCAGTGCAGGAAAAGATGGTTCCCGCCTTTGTCAGGGCTACGAAAGATTTTGATAAGGAAGTCCGCAAAATAGCCGCCGAAAGCCTTCCCCGGATAGCCGAACCGCCCGTTTTGGAGAAAATGTTAGGCCCGGATTATCAGGAAATACTCGAGGGTCACGCCCTTGTCGCAAAAGCGGAATTTGAGAACATAAGCGCCGGCGCCGCTCCGGCCTTGGCCGCGGCCCTTAAGGACGATGACGAATCGGTCCGGACTGCCGCGAAAGAACGCCTGCAAGAGCTTGGATTATCAGAGCTTCTGACGCGCATTAACAGGGATTTAAGCAACCCCGATGAGAATATCCGCATAATAGCCGTTGAAATTCTGGGCAATTTCCCCGAAAAGGAATCTGTAGAGACCCTGGAAAGGGTCATGGGGAGAGAGTCGCCAATCAGTCACGTCCATGTAACGGCAAAGAATGTCCTTGAATGGAATCTGATCGATATAATATCCTCCGAACCGGATTCGCCCGATTCAGAGCGATACGCGCAGCTTCTTTTTACGTACGGCAATGAGGACACGATACGTAAATTAAGAGCGAAGCTTGTCGATATCAGCGAAGGCCCGGGGGCAAGTCCCGGCCTTTTTAAAGTTCTAAATAAGCTTGAAAGAGTTTTGCGCTCGAGTGGCGATACAGGTCTTAGCGGGTTTGCGGTCATGCCCCTTGCGTTTGGTCAGGGCAGCTTTATCGCATTGACCTTTCTGGCGTACGTAAGCATAGCCATCGCCTTAGAAATCTATATTTTAAAGCATTATTATCCGGAAGAATGGAAGTCATTTAAGGAAAGAGTGAAAGTCAGAATTTTACTAAAACGTCAACTATGGAAGCAGTTAGGCTTCCGGGGGACATTGAAATTTGAATGGTCAAGGTTCATGAGGTTTATGCGGAGAGCCGGACGTTGGGTCACCATCAAGTTCTCCTGGACGATGACTTATGCTGCGCCGGCAAATATGGGCCCCATAGCGTGGATACGCAAAAAGGCCGTAAAGACACTGATCGAGTACCTGCCGACCGCGCGGAATTATGGCGCAAGAAGCGCCGCGATAAAGAGGATCAGCGAACTTACCGGTTTACTGGATAAAGACGTTTCCCTGGGCGATGATTTTATAAAAGTCCTGCTTAAGGACGAGGTCATGAATTGTCCGGATCTTTCTGTCAGGTTAGCCGTGGTCAAGGCCCTGGATGATCTTAGCAGTAATTGGAGAAACTGGCTGGGCATGCCCGACCAGATAAGAGATCCTATAATCGAGGCTCTTACAGAAAGATTATCCGACACCGAGAAAGAAATGCGTGAAACTGCCTGGAAGATCTTGCGAAAATTAAATCCGCCCGATGAGCAGCTCGTAGATGCCCTGGTCGCTGTTCTGAATAGCCCTGATTCGATCGAGGAACTGGCATCCAGGCAGAAGCGGACATTGGAGGAGGCTGTCAGAAAGAAGGAGCCTCTCGAGCGTTCGATCAAAGAAGCGGACGAGCGCCATGCGCGCGAGATCGCTGAAGCTGAAAGAGCGGTGAACGAGTTCGAACACCAGAGGGCGCGCCTCACTTCGGCGCTGCAAAGCGAAGCCGTGAAACGGGAAGAGGAACTTAAACTGAAGAGAGACGTTGAAAGAATAAGGATGGAATATGATGAAAAAATAGGACGCGAAGAAGGTAAAAAACACCGTTTATCTGAAAAGGCCCGTTCCCTGCAAAGGGCGTACGTTATGAATCTGCCGGAACGGATCGAAGAAAAGAGAAAAGAGGTATGGGCTAGATATTCTGATGAGTTAAAATCGCTCGAAGCGGAGAACGCGGTAAAACTTGAACGGCGCAAGAGAGAAATAGCTGCCGAAGAGAGAGTGGAAATAGAGCGTTTGAAAAAGGAAAAACATCCGGGGATAGCGAAAATCGAAAATGAGATAGCGGGGATCAGTGCCAATATCGAGGAGTTGAGAAGGAGCCAGGAGCGGGAGATGAAATCCGCTCACGAAAAATTCGAACCCGGCAGTGAACTGCGTCAGGAATTAACGCGTCTTGAAGCCGGAAAAGAAGATATTTCCTCTTCTTTAGAAGGCCTGAAGGAACGTCAGGCGGGCGAACCCGAAGGAGACAAAGCCGAAAAGGCCGTGCTTGATGCAAGGATAAAGGAATTAAAAGAAAGACAGTCCAGAGAGATGATAGCGGCCAGGGAAATGAATACTGCGCTTGAGGCAAAAGGGAAAAGCTGGACTGGAGTAGTAATTGATACGAAAAAGGATGCTATAACATGGCTGTTGTCTGTTGAAAATAACGAGAAAGCGATAGAACCCCTGCTTGAGAGACTGTCCGATCCGGACCAGTCAATCCGCTTGGAGGCCGCGAAAGCCGTATGTAACCTTGCCATGAAAATAAGGGAGCCCGAGAAAAAGGTCCAGGCGGTAGAGACGTTGGAGAGAGCTTTATTCGACCCGGTCGCTTCCAGGGATGCGGAATTCCGCTCGATCGTTGCCGCGGCTTTAGGCAACGTGGAGCATGAAAAAGCTATCCGGCCCCTGGTTGTCCTTCTGAAGGATAGCGTAGGGTATGTCCGCAATAGTTCAATCCTGGCCTTAAGACAGCTTGGCGGGGTTTTAATGTGGACACCCGAGGAAAAGAAAGACGAATTGGGATATATCATCTATACCCTGACGGACCTTCTCAGAAATAAAGATAGAAAAATCCGCAAGCTTGCCGCCACGGCCTTGCGTGAAATAGGTGCTCCATTTATCATGCGCGATCATTTATATTCTTCTTTTGATCTTGAGAAAAATGAAAACATTCTTGATGGTCATGTTCTTGCCGCGGAGAAGAAATGGGAAGACATGCAGTGGCTGAAGGAGGACGCGATCCCCGGCTTGATAGGTGAATTGAACGACGAGGAAGTGTCGTCCCGTGAAAATGCCGCTATTAAATTGGGAGATGCGGCAAGAGGTGAAATAAACCCGACATTTAAAGGTCAGGCTGTAGATGAACTGATAAAGCATTTATCCGATACGGACCCGGGCGTCATTATAAATGCGATGCGCGCTTTGGGCAGGATCGGGGACCAGAGGGCAGTCGAGCACCTGAAGAAAATATTTAACGATTCAACGGTCGCATTGGTCCGCATGTCAAGCATAGAAGCTTTAGCCAAAATAGGCTTAACACTGAAAAAAGGCTCTGAGGAAAGAAATAATATATCAAAATTTGTGTGTGAAACCTTGTCCGTGCAGGATCCTTCTATTCGAACGGTCGCCGTAAACGTGTTAGGCGAGCTTGGTGCCGGTGACAAATGGGCACCTCCGGCTATAATCGGATGTTTTTATGACCCGAATATACCCGTGGTCAAAGCTTCCGCGGCATCGCTGAGCAAACTCGGAATTGAAGACGAAGGAATAGTCGAGCTTCTTATCCCCGAGCTAAAAACCGGAAGCCGCTTTGCCAAACTTGCATCCATAACGGTTCTGGATAACCTCGCGAAAAAAGGAAAAGTAAAAGAAGGTCCAGTAAAAAGAGAAGCGATAAAGATCCTGCTCGAGTACCTTTCCAGTAACGATGAAATATTGAGAAGTGATGCCAGGATAGCTTTATCTCACCTAGGCGCTACTCCGGGGCAATTTGCCGTAACTGATATCAGGGCATTGGAAAGCGAGTTTTCGGATGTCAAAAGATCGGCTTCTTCCTCTCTGGGCAGGCTCGGTGCCGGAACTGAACTGGGCCCCCACGAAAGGAAAGATGCGGTCGAAGCCTTGCTCAAAACTCTAACCACCGATCCGGATGGAGAAGTGCGCACGTCGGCCTGGGAAGCCTTGATGGATCTTGGCACAATGACTAAATATGGCAAAAAACAATTCGCCAGGGCTTACGCAAAAGCTGTTCATAACCCGGACCCGCAGATACGCTTGATCGCCGTGAAAGCTTTGAGGGGA
>JBAROI010000082.1:0-8622 GCA_049642015.1 Candidatus Omnitrophota bacterium
AAGCTTCTGGGCTGGGAGCTTACCGTTGAGTCTCTCGGTGTGAGGGAAGTGTTATTATCGGAAATTAAAGAGATCGATGAGGAGACCCGGGGGATCCTGGAGGAAGCGGGTTATGAAAACGCGAAAAAGGTGCATGATGCCGGCTTGGAAGAGATCTTAAAGATCGAAGGGATAGATGAAGAAGCGGTTAAGAATATCGTGTCCGCATGCGAAGTGATTCTGGCGGCTATAGCTGCGGAGTACGAAGCAGCCGAGGAGGCAAAAGCTAAGGAAGAGGCCGGAGAGGGCGCCGCGGAAGTTAAAGAGGAGAGTCCAGAAAAGGCCGCGAGCGAAAAGGCTGCCGAGGAAGAGACTGAGGACACCGCGCAAGCTGAAGAGGGGAGTCCAGAAAAGGCCGCGAGCGAAAAGGCTGAGGCTGAGGAAGAGGCTGAGACTGAGGCTGAGGCCGAGGAAGAGACTGAGGACACCGCGCAAGCTGAAGAGGGGAGTCCAGAAGGAGCCGCGAACGAAGTGAGCGAAAAGGCTGAAGCTGAGGAAGAGGCTGAAGCTGAGGAAGAGGCTGAAGCTGAGGAAGAGACTGAGGAAGAGACTGAGGAAGAGACTGAGGAAGAGGAAGAAAGCAAAGAGGGATAACATGGCTGTAAAAGTTAAAGACCTAGCAAAGGAAGTCGGACTTAAGAATGCGGAGCTAATGGATGAGCTTATGAAGCTCCACGTAGAAGTCAAGACCGCGAATAGCGCCATAGATCCGAAGATCGCTAATCTCGTCAGGCACAAGCTTGGGGTCAAAAAACCGGCCAAGAAGGCTGCCAAAGAAGAGAAGCCCAAAAAAGAAGAGAAGCCAAAAAAAGAAGAGAAGCCCAAGAAGGAAGAAAAGCCAAAAAAGGAAGTAAAGGCTAAGGCGGAAAAGAAGGAAGCAGAGCCAAAAAAGGAAGTAAAACCGAAGAAAAAGGAAGAACCAAAAATAAGGATAGTAAAAAAGGCCGAACCCGTTGCCGAGAAGCCTAAAGAAGAAAAACCCAAGGCAGAGGGGAAGGTTGAAAAACCTGCCGTTGAAGAAGTAAAACCCAAAAAGAAAGCAAAGCCCGGGAAGGAAGTCAAGGAAACTTATGTCTTCAAAAAGGAAATAAAAAAGAAGAGACCGTCCTGGGGCAAACCGGCCGTAAAAGAAAAGGTCGAACCCGAGATCGAACTTCCCGTTGAGAGGAAAGATCTTGGAAAACTTCAGGTAAGAGTGCCCGCAAGCATCAGGACCCTTGCTTCCAAGACTGACATGAAGCCCGGCGAATTTATCCAGTACCTGATGAAGAAAGGGATATTCGCCAATATAAACCAGGACCTCGAGGAAGACGTTGTCCGTGATATTTTAATGCATTTTGGTTACGAGCTTGAGATCCCGCCCTCCATGGAAGAAGAGCTTATGGCGGAGCATCGCGAGGAAGAGGAAACGGCCGGAATAGAACCGCGCGCTCCGGTAGTTACTTTCATGGGGCATGTAGACCACGGCAAGACGTCTCTTTTGGATTATATACGGAACACCATGGTGACAAAGAAGGAGAAAGGCGGCATTACGCAGCACATCGGTGCGTATAAGGTTGAAACTTCGGGAGGGTCGGTGACGTTTCTCGATACTCCGGGGCACCAGGCTTTTACTGCCATGAGGGCCCGCGGGGCCAACATAACCGATGTCGTTGTTCTGGTCGTAGCTGCTGATGACGGGGTCATGCCGCAGACCAAAGAGGCCATTCATCATGCCCGCGTCGCGGAAGTTCCGATCGTAGTAGCTATCAACAAATGTGATCTACCCGGCGCGGATTCAGACAGAGTCAAGCAAGAGCTCCAGCAGGAAGGTCTCGCTCCGGAGAAGTGGGGCGGGAAGACCGTTATGGTGGAAGTGTCCGCGAAGACCGGAGAAGGCGTCAACGACCTCGTGGAGATGCTTATGCTGGAATCGGAGCTCTTGGAACTAAGAGCAAACAACAAGCTTAGGGCAAGGGGAGTAGTGGTCGAAGGCAAGAAAACACCGGGCCAGGGGATCGTAGCGACGCTACTGGTCAAGAACGGAACACTTCACGTCGGAGACTTCGTTCTCAGCGGCGCATACTCCGGCAGGGTTAAAGCCATGATCAATGACCGCGGCGAGCGGGTGCAGGAGGCACATCCCGCGACCCCGGTCGAGATACTGGGGCTTGAAGGCGTTCCGGAAGCAGGGGACGAATTTTTCGTGGTAAAAGACGAAAGGAAGGCCAAGACCCTGTCTCAACTTAAGCAGGGTGAGGTCAGAAGAAGGGGTATGGCAGGCAGCCAGAGAGTTACGCTTGAAGATCTGCACACCCGCATCGAAGAAGGAACTATAAAGGAATTGAAGATCATCCTGAAGGCTGACGTCCAGGGGTCGGTCGAAGCGATCCAGCAATCCCTTGAACAGCTCAGCACAAAAGAAGTAAAGGTGAACATTATTCATTCCGCAACCGGCAACATCAGTGAATCCGATGTCATGCTTGCGATGGTCTCAAACGCGGTCATTATAGGTTTTCATGTCAAGTCCGACGTAAAGGCGGGGGAGCTGGCGAAAAGTGAGAGGATCGACGTAAACGTCTATGACGTAATATACGAAGCGGTTGACAGCGTTAAAGCTGCCATGGAAGGGCTCCTGGAACCGGTAGAGAAGGAAGTATTCCAGGGCCGCGCAGAGATCCGCGAAGTTTTCTCTACCAGGACCGGTAAAATCGCGGGATGCGCGGTCATAAAAGGCGTCATACACCGTAAAGACCGGGTAAGGGTCAAAAGAGGGAACGAGATCATTCATGAAGGAACTCTCGATAATCTCAGGCGCTTTAAAGAAGACGCGCGTGAGGTAAAAGAGGGTTTTGAATGCGGGATCTCCGTGAAGAATTTTAACGATATCAGGAAGAACGATATCATTGAAACTTTCATAATCGAAAAAGTCGCGAGAAGGTTAGAGAAATAAAAATATTATGTGATCCCGGGTCTCGGTCTTGACCTCGCCCGGGATGACATATTGTGACATTAGCTGAGAGAAAGTGCCATGAAAAAGCATACAGTTCTTAGCGGCATGAGGCCTACCGGGAAGCTTCATCTCGGTCACCTGGCCGGGGCTTTGACTAACTGGGTCGACCATCAGGAAAAGTACGAATGTTTTTTCATGGTGGCCGACTGGCACGCTCTTATGAGCGAGTACGAAAAGCCTTCGAATATCAAGGAAAACGGGTTCGAGATCGTTAAGGACTGGATCTCTTGCGGGATAGACCCCGAAAGAAGCGTGATCTTTGTCCAGAGCATGGTTCCCGAACATCTTGAACTTGCGATGGTCTTCTCGCTTTTGACGCCGTTGGGCTGGCTTGAAAGGTGTCCCACTTACAAAGAACAGCTACGTGAACTTAAAGGCAGAATGCTGGCCACTTACGGTTTTCTCGGGTATCCGGTACTGCAGGCGGCGGACATAGCCATCTATAACGCGGACTACGTCCCTGTAGGCGTGGACCAGGTCCATCATCTGGAGCTGGCCAGGGAGATCGTCCGCAAATTTCATAAGCTTTACAAGAAAAAGATTTTCAAGGAGCCCGAACCCATACTTACGGAAGTCTCTAAGCTGGTGGGGACCGATAACCGTAAGATGTCTAAAAGCTACGATAATTTTATTTCTCTTTCCGACTCACCTGAAACAGTGGATAAGAAAGTCCGAAGCATGTATACGGACCCGAAACGCATACGGGCTGATATTCCCGGAAACGTTAAAGGCAACCCCGTGTTCATATATCACGACCTGTTCAACTCGGATAAGGCCCAGGTCGAGGACCTCAAGAAGCGGTACCGCGCGGGCAAGGTCGGCGATGTGGAAGTTAAGAAGAAATTGAGCGCGGCCCTAAACACATTTCTCGAACCTATCCGGGAGAAAAGGGCCGCTCTTTCCGATGATGACGTGCACAGGATAATCGTTGACGGCTCCTCCAAGGCCAGGGCTGTGGCAAGAAAGACCATGGCCGAAGTCAAAGAGTGTCTTCATCAGATAATAGAGTAACCAGGATTCAGGATTCAGAAGTCAGGAGTAAGTAAAAAGCTTAATCCTTAGAGCGAACGAAGTGAGCGTCTTAATCCATAATCCTGTAATTAAAGTGATGGTATATAAAACCAAGCTTAGTATTTTTGAGGGACCCCTGGATCTTCTCCTGTTCCTTGTTAAAAAGGAGAAGATCGATGTCTACGATATTCCCGTTTCCAAGATCACGGAGCAATACCTGGAATATCTTGAACTCATGAAAATGCTGGACCTGGACATTGCCGGCGAATTTCTTGTAATGGCGGCCACCCTCATGCACATCAAGAGCAAAATGCTTCTTCCCCCGGAAGAAGAAGATCTCCTGCCGGAAGAAGAAGACCCGCGGGAAGAGCTTGTGAGGAGGCTCCTGGAATACAAGAAGTATAAAGAAGCGGCTTCAAAACTCCAGGAGATGTATGACGGGAACCGGAAATTGTTCGTTCACAGAGGGGACGGCGATAAAGAGAAAATAGTCGCGGAAGACGGAACAGAGTATTTTGAAGCGAGCCTGTTTGACCTTATAGGCGCGTTCAAGAAGGTCCTCGGCAAGATCCCGAAGCAGGCTTTTCACGAGGCGGTTAAAGACAAGTTTACGGTCGGCGATAAAATACACACTATTTATCATGTTCTGGCAAAGCAGGCAAAGGTCTATTTTACGTCACTGTTTAAGGATGCCAGGAATAAGGATGAGATCATTGTTACCTTCCTGGCGATACTGGAGCTTATAAAATTGCGCGAGATCATCATCGTGCAAAAAGATTTTTTCGAAGATATCGAGATCATAAGGAATCCGGAGGTAGTTAAGAGTGAAAGGAATTGAGAAGATAAAAAGGATAATCGAGGCTCTTCTTATTGTTTCCGAGAGCGGCGTAAGCCGCGAAGAACTGCAGAAAGTGGTCGGAGAAGACGTCGATACGAGAGACCTTGACGAGGCTGTCCGGATCTTGAAGGAAGAGTATAGTGCCGAAACAAGATCCTTCAACATCGTTGAAAGGGCCGAGAGATATCGGATCGCGACCAAGCCTAAATATATGTCCTGGATCAACAAGCTTTACCGCAAGGAGCCGGACAGGCTGACGGGGCCGTCGCTTGAGACCCTCGCGATAGTCGCTTATAAACAGCCCATTACAAGGGTCGAGATCGAAAGTATCCGCGGGGTCAACGTGGGAGGGGTGTTAAAAACCCTCCTGGACAAGGATCTCGTGCAGGTCAACGGCAGAAAAGACGTTATAGGAAAGCCGCTTATTTACGGGACGAGCGACAGATTTCTGGAACTTTTTGGTTTAAATTCGCTGGAGGACCTGCCGGAACTTATGGATTTCAGCGAAGAAGAGCTTGAATATACAAAGCCACAGGAACATAATATTGTTGAAGCGGAGGAGGGAAGCGATGAATCCGAAAAACCTGAATGATCTCAGGCAGAAGATCGACAAAATAGATACCCGCATCGTGGAGCTTGTAAACCAGCGGGGCAAGATAAGCTATGATATCGGGGAGATAAAAAAGGCCAAAAAACAGCCGGTTTACAGCCCCGACAGGGAGAGCCAGATATACAAACGTATCGGGAGGAAGAATAAAGGGCCGCTGTCCGACGACGCCGTAAAGGCGATATACAGCGAGATCATGTCCGCGTGTCTTTCCCTGGAGCAGCCGACGACAGTGTCGTATCTTGGCCCGGAATATACTTTCACGCATCAGGTTTCGTTGAAAAAATTCGGAACCAGTTCGAATTATCTTTCCTGCGACAGCATTACCGATGTTTTCGCTGAAGTTGAAAAAGGGAACGCGGATTACGGCGTAGTGCCTATAGAGAATTCTACTGAAGGCGCGGTTAACCATACCCTGGACATGTTCATCGATTCGCCGCTCATGATATGCTCCGAGGTCTATCTTCCTATAAGGCACAGCCTTCTTTGCAAGAAGGGCAGCATGAAATCGATCACGAGGATCTATTCAAATCCCCAGGTGTTCGGCCAGTGCCGCGCATGGCTGGAGAAAACCCTTCCCCAGGCCAAATTGCGCGAAGTTGCCTCGACGGCCAAGGCCGCCCAGATAGCGGCAAGGCATGCCGACTCTGCCTGTATAGCGAGCGAACTGGCTGCGAAAAAATATAATCTCAAGGTCATCGCCAGATCTATCGAGGACTCGGCTTCCAACGTGACGAGGTTTCTGGTTATCGGCGCGCGGATGAGCAAGATATCCGGAGCCGATAAAACGTCCATAATGTTTTCGGTAAAGGACAGGCCGGGGGTGCTGCACGATATGCTGACCCCCTTTAAGAAAAAAGGTATCAACCTTACGAAGATCGAATCAAGGCCTTCAAAAAGGAAGCTCTGGAAGTATTACTTTTTTGTCGACATGGAAGGACATTGCGAGATCCCGAAGATCAAAAAGGCGTTGAATGACCTTGAAAATAAGTGTCATTTTCTGAAAATCCTCGGATCGTATCCAAAAGGATGAAATTAGGATTCAGGATTAAGGAGTAAGGATGAAGAGGTTCTGGAGAAAACACCTGGACAACGTAACCCCGTATAAACCCGGGAAACCCATAGAAGAGGTAAAGCGCGAACTCGGGCTTGATAAAGTGTACAAGCTGGCTTCTAATGAGAACCCGATAGGTCCGTCCGGACGGGTGACCGAAGCGATCGCCGGCGCCGCGAAGGACGCTAACAGGTATCCCGACGGAGGTTGTTTCGTCCTCCGAAAGGCCCTAAGCAAGAGGCTTTCCGTCTCTGGAGAAAATCTTGTTTTCGGGAACGGGTCGGACGAGATCATAGTTCTTGCCCTTCACGCGTTTGTAGATCCCGGGGACGAGGTGGTCGTTGCCGACCCGACGTTCCTGGTGTACCACATAGCGTCAATGGTAAAGAACGCGAAGGTCCGGGCTGTCCCTTTGAAAGATTACAAGTATGATCTCCAGGGCATGCTCGGCGCCATTACCGACAGGACGAAAGTTGTCTTTATCGCTAACCCGGACAACCCGACCGGTAGTTACGTGACACAGGACGAACTTGACTTATTTTTGGACAAGGTTCCGGAAAACGTTCTTGTCTTTATCGATGAAGCGTATTATGAATACGCGACAGGGGAGGACTATCCCGAGACCCAGGGTCTCATCGAGCGCGAAGACCGTAACGTGGTCGTCGCCAGGACCTTTTCTAAAGCGTATAGTCTCGCCGGATTACGCGTCGGATACGGCATGGCAAGGCCCGATATCGCCGAAGCGCTTAACAAGGTAAGGGAACCGTTTAACGTAAATTCTCTCGCCCAGATAGCTGCCGTGGCGGCCCTTGAAGACGAAAAGCACATCGAAAGATCGGTGAACCTTGTAAAAGAGGAAAAAAAGAGATTTTACGAATTTTTTGATTCCATTTCCGTCAAGTACGTGCCCAGCAAGTCCAATTTCATACTTGTCAACACGGCCCGGGATTCGATGAAGGTCTTTGACTATCTCTTGCGTAAAGGGATAATCGTGCGCGAAATGTCACCCTGGAGACTTAAAGGTCACATCAGGGTAAACATCGGCTTAAAAGAAGAAAACGACGCGTTTTTCAAGGCCTTCAAGGAGGCGATGAAGGAGATATCATGATCATAGTCCTTAAACCCAAGACCACAAAGGAACAGATAGATCACATAGTCAGCAAGATAGAAAGGCTTGGCCTGAAGCCCTGGGTGTCTGAAGGTGTTGAGCGGACGATCATCGGGGTAATAGGAGAAGAAGACGTTCTCAGGATACAGCCGCTTGAGGGTATCCCGTGGGTTGAGAGGGTCATCCCCATTTTAAAACCTTACAAATTGGCATCCCTGGATTTCAGGCCCGAACCTACCGAAATAGTCCTTGGCAAAGACGTTGTGATCGGAGGAAAAAAGATCGTCGTTATGGCCGGACCCTGTTCGGTAGAGGGTAAGGAAATGCTCCTGGATACCGCGGAAACGGTCAAGGCCGCGGGGGCGACGGTCCTCAGAGGAGGGGCGTTCAAGCCCAGGTCCTCCCCCTACAGCTTTCAGGGACTCGGGGAAGAGGGCCTTAAATATCTGGCCGAAGCCAAAAAGAAAACGGGACTATTGATCGTAACGGAGCTTATGGACGTCCGTGATATCAAGATGTTCCTCAAATATACCGATGTTATACAGGTCGGCGCGAGGAATATGCAAAATTACGATCTCTTGAAAGAGATCGGAAAGACAAGAAAACCGGTGCTTTTGAAGAGGGGAATGGCGAACACGATAAAAGAATTTCTGATGAGCGCCGAATACATTCTGGCGGGAGGCAATACCAAAGTCATTTTATGCGAGAGGGGCATACGCACCTTTGAGAGTTTTACCCGGTTCACCTGCGACATAAACGCGGTTCCGGCGCTGAAAAGCCTGACACATTTGCCGGTTGTGGTAGACCCCTCACACGCGACAGGCAGGTGGGGGATGGTTTCCTCGATATCGCTTGCGGCTATTGCCGCGGGAGCGGACGGTCTTATTATTGAAGTGCATCCGAACCCCGAAGACGCGGTTTCGGACGGCAACCAGTCGCTTCTTCCGGTAAACTTTGAAAAGCTCATGGCCGG
>JBAROI010000096.1:0-19178 GCA_049642015.1 Candidatus Omnitrophota bacterium
GGCGCTTTAACATTTCTAAACTTTTCTACCACAGGGCGTAAATATTTGCTTGGAACGACAAAAAATACGTATTCCGCCTTTTCGGCAGCTTCGGCGTCAGAGGTGATTTCCAGGTCTTCCGGCAAAGGCACGCCTTCTAAAAACTTGGTATTTTCCCTGTTTTTCCTTAAATATTCCGCGTATTCCGGGAAAGCGCTCCAGAGAACCGTGTCGTTCCCCTGTGAATGCATGAGAAGCGCCAATGCGGTTCCCCACCCGCCGTCTCCTATCACAAATACCTTGCTCATAATATCACAAAAGTTTAACATATATAATAGTCATAGTCAATTATAAGTTCCTCTATATGAAAAAGATAACTAGGGGGTACCCCCAAATGGGACGTCTACGTTAGCTCAATAATTTGGTAACAGAGCATTGGGCTATACTAAATGCGGCTTAAATTTATGATCTTGTTGCAGAAACAATGAAATCAAGGGGTCCCATTTACAAATTTTAGGTATTTTTATAACTTTTGAAAGGAATAAGCGTAAAAGCATGTTTGAGCCCAACACCAAATGGTGTTGGGCGAGTTCTTTTACGCCCTTTCAAAAGTAAGAAAAATGCCGTTAACCCCGTTATAAATTTACGATTAAATTTGTAACGGGGTTAAAAAATTTGTTATGGGGAGGATTTCATTGTTTCTGCAGCGTGGCCATCCACATAAAAAAAACGGGGCGGCAACACACCGCCCCTTTCATCTGGAGGTAATGGGAATCCAGACATTTATTTCGAAAATGCTTACGCCTTAATGCCTGTGCATCAGCTCAAGAAGAATCACATGGCATTTTAAAAGGTTTAACTTCCACATGGCCATAAAAACCATGAGAAAATGAACTGAATGTTTAAATAGACTTGCCTTCATTTCTCACCTTCTTTTCGTCTAAAGTCTGTATCTTTATCTCGTTTATGTACACGATCTTGCAGACAACCTCTTCATACACAACGTAAAACGTTCCCAGCACTTTACACACCATCTTGCATTCGCCGGTTTTAGAATCTATTACCGTCATAACGTGACAATTCCGCGGTTCATCGCTTTCCTTGTTGAGGCGTATCCACTGTTCAAGATCTTTTGAATTTTCGGATTTATAAACTTCGCTGATGAAATATTTTGAGATCAATTTTCGGCTTACTTTTGACCGTAAACGATCATTTGTCTCCTCAATAGACACTTCATGCTTTCGAGGATTATTTCCATAAATGTCGCGAAAAACAAGCCGCCGCATGACTCCTCCAAATTAAGACTTTTTAAAAGTTGTTATTATGTTCTGTAAATAAAAAGCAATCTAGGTTGCTTTTTTAAATACTAACGTTTCTAGTATACTACATTAAAAAAAGAATGCAAGGAAAAAATAGCTAACTTTTTTCAATTTTACAATATCTTCTTCTCTTTTCCGCGGATCAGTCTTTTGATGTTGTCCCTATGGCCGTAAATGCCCACAAAACACAGGACAGCGCAGAAGATAACAAAGGTAAGATCCTTGCCGGATATGACCGCAAATGCGGGCAGCGATGTGGCCGCCACAATGGATGCCAGGGATACATACTTCCATATCGCAAAAACAACTGCCCAAATGACAAGACACCCCGCAAAGATCAGCGGCGAAAGCCCCGCCACAACACCGGCCGTCGTCGCGACTCCCTTTCCTCCCTTGAATCCCAAAAAGACCGTCCATATGTGGCCCGCTATCACGGCCGCGCCCATCAAAATCAAAGCATACGCGGGCATGAGCAAGTCTGGTGCTACGGCTTTTAACCCCACCGGTATGACGGTCACGACTAAAAACCCTTTAAGAAAATCGATGACGAGGACGATTATCCCCGGGGTCTTTCCAACAGTTCGAAAAACGTTAGTCGCTCCCACGTTCCCGCTTCCATAATCACGAATATCAATACCCTTCAGAATTCTACCGAAAATATAAGCAGTCGGGATAGATCCCACTAAATATGCCAGTAAAATAGAAAGAAAAACCAAGATCATTTTTTCTCCTTTCGCGATTTTCTGACCTTTAGCATGACCGGAATGCCTTTAAGCGGAAGATTGTCGCGCAGACGATTCTCGATAAAACTGTAATGGGCCGGGAGAACGGCCGACGGATCGTTCACAAAGAAGGTGAACTCGACCGGCCGTGTGCCGGTTTGAGTAATATACAGGAAATTCGGCCTTTTCTTGCTCCTGGGAACCGGAACTCTCGAAGGATCGTTCTTTTCAAAGATCTTATTTAAATACGGCGTAGAAGCTTTGAGGTTCAGGTTCGCATCGAGAACGTTTATAGCAGAGAGGGACTCAAGGACGTTCCTGCCGGTTTTGGCGGAGATGAACGAGACGGGAAACACGTTGAGCCTGTTTGCCGCGTAAGTAAGATGCCTCTGGTATTCTTCCATCGTGACGTCTTCAGCTTTTTTGGCAAGATCCCATTTATTTACAAGCACCAGGCAGCCCTTCCCGTTTTCCTCTATGAAACTCAATATGCCGAGGTCGTCTCTCGTGATGCCGTCCGCGGCATCGAGAAGAAGTATCGCCACGTCCGCCCTCTTTATGGACTCTTTTGCCCGCATGGTACTGAAGGTATCAACAGCGGTCTTGATCTTTCTCTTGTGGCGTATCCCGGCCGTATCGATCAATATGTAATCTTTCCCGTCATAGCTGAAATACGTATCAATGGAATCTCTCGTTGTTCCGGGGGTTTCGCTGACTATGACGCGGTTCCTCTCCAGGAGGTTATTCACAAAAGAGGACTTTCCCACGTTCGGCCTGCCCACAATGGCTATCTTGAGATATGATCTTTCCGCGGCGTGTTCGACTACATCCTCTACGGATTTGAGCACGCATTCTTTGAGCCGGCGCAATCCTTTGTTATGAAGACAGGAAACGTCCACGGGATCACCGAACCCCAGCTGGTAAAACTCCGTAATGTTTTTTTTGATCGCTTCGTTGTCGACCTTATTTACCACCAGTATCACTGTCTTGCCGAATTTCCTCAGGATCGAAGCCATCTCTGAATCCATCGGCGAGATCCCTGACATCGCGTCAGTTACCAGTATGATAATAGAAGCTTCCTCCATGGCATGGTTTATTTGCTCTTTAACGAGGACGGAAAGTTCGTCTTTGTTTTCGGTCATGTACCCGCCGGTATCTATTATCTTAAAACCGCCGCCGTTGATATTTATTACGGCTTCTATCCTGTCGCGAGTGGTCCCCGACTGCGCTACAACAACGGCCCTCCGCTCTCCGAGCAATCGGTTGAACAGTGAGGATTTCCCGACATTCGGTCTTCCGACAATACTGACAGTGGGGATCTGGCTAGAGTTTCCCATTTACCTGCTTTGCTCCTATCCTGAGGTAATCCAGCCCGGAAATAACGGTAAGCACTACGGCAGCATTCCAAATCCAGCATGAATAAACGAAACGCAAAAGCAGCGATATAACGGTGAGCATTTGAAAAAACGTAGTGATTTTACCCAGGATCGACGGTTTAATTTCTAAATTCTGCGTCAAGAGATATATCACAACCGCACCGAGCAGTATAAAAACGTCCCTGCTGATAATGATTATGGGGACATATACCGGCATTTTCAGGTAGCCGGGCAATCCCGACACGAGGCTGAAGCTCACAAACGCGCTTATGATGAGCATTTTATCGGCAACAGGGTCAAGTATCCTTCCCAGCTGCGTCCTTTCCTTGCGAACCCTGGCTATATAACCGTCGAGTCCGTCCGTAGCGGCGGCAATAACGAATATCACAAAGGCCAGATTCAGCTTGTGATACATCACCGTCATGATAAAAACGGGGATGAGCATCATTCGCAATATAGTTATCATGTTTGCCAAATTCACTTTTCCACCTTTATTCCTTGTCGCGTATAAGTTGCCACCTGTTTATAGGCCAGTAGATAACAAATGCTCTGCCGACAAGATTCTTACCGGGGGCTGCCCCCCAGAACCTGGAATCCCTGGAATTGGCGCTGTTATCCCCCAAAACGTAAAAATGCCCTTCCGGAACAGTTACGACTTTTCCCGCGGGCCCATGAAAGTTGTGGTTAAAATAAAAAGCGCGTCTGTAAGTTTCGCTGCCGCCCTTTTCATCGCTTTCGATCAAGGTAAATCTTTCTTTACCGTTCACGTACAAATTGCCGTCTTTTATCTGGACCGTTTCCCCGCCGCCCGCGATATACCGCTTCACGAGATACTTTTTCTTTTCTTCAGGCGAAAGGAACACGATAATGTCCCCGAATTTAGGGCCCCTTACTTCCGGCAGCCTGAAATTCGTAAATGGTATTTTCGCGCCGTAGATAAACTTGCTTACGAATAGCCTGTCACCCGGCTTGAGCGTGGGATACATGGAACTAGACGGGATCTTAAAAGGCTGGATAACGAACGTCCTTATGATAAGAGCCAGGATACCGGCTATCAGTATCGGCTTTATCCATTCCTGCCACCACCAGTTCCACGTATCTTTATTAAACTTCATGATACCCTCATTGCTTTTAAAAATGCCTCTTTCGGAACGTCGACTTTTCCCACGCGGCGCATCCTCTGTTTACCCTTTTTCTGTTTTTCCCAAAGCTTTCTTTTTCTCGTAATGTCTCCGCCGTAGCATTTCCCCGTAACGTGTTTTTTGAGCGCCGAAATGTCAGCTCTCGCCAGTATGTCCCCTCCCACGGCAGCCTGTACCGCTATCTTAAACAGATGCTTGGGTATGGTCTCTTTCAATTTAAGAACAAGTTCCTGCCCCTTGTATCTGGCCTTTTCTTTGTGGACGATACAGGAAAGCGCGTCGCACGAAATGCCGTTAATGAGTATCTCCAACTTCACCACATTGGACTTCCTGTAACCGATAAATTCGTAATCCAGCGAACCGTACCCCTGGGTGGATGATTTTATCTTATCGTAAAAATCAATAACGGTCTCTGAGAGCGGCATGTTATAAGTGAGCTGCGCCTTTTCCGGATTAAGATATTTTGTGCTGACAAACTCACCCCGCTTACCTTCGCATAGTTTCATGAGAGTTCCTATCGAAACGCTTGGAGTGATAATGTAGCACCTTACGAACGGCTCCTCAGCATAATCTATTTTCTGGCCTTCCGGGTATTTTATCGGGTTGTCGATCTCCATCAACTCCCCGTGGGAAAGCTTCACCCTGTAATTGACGCTGGGACTGGAAACTATGAGGTCCAGGTCAAATTCGCGCTCCAGGCGTTCCTGGATGATCTCCATGTGCAAAAGCCCCAGAAAACCACACCTGAAGCCGAAGCCCAGAGCAACCGAAGTTTCGGGCTCGTAAATAAAAGAAGAATCCGAAAGCCTGAGCTTTTCCATGGCGCTTTTAAGCTCTTCGTAATCTTCATTGCTGACGGGGTATATACCGCTGTAAACCATGGGTTTCACCGGCTTATATCCCAGGAGCGGCTTTTCCGCGGGACAGCCGAGATCCGTTATCGTATCTCCCACCACTACTTCCTTCGCCGCTTTTATATTGCAGACGATGTACCCGACTTCTCCGGAGTTAAGTTCAGGGACTTCCTGTTCGCTGGGAGTAAATATACCGACTTCCCTTACCTCGTAGCTGGTTCCCCTGTTCATCATCTTGATGTCCATGCCCGCTTTGATCCGGCCGTTCATGACGCGTATGTAAACTATGACCCCCCTGTATACGTCATAAGAGGAATCAAAGATCAAGGCCTGCAGCGGCTGATCCTGGCTGCCTGATGGGGCCGGTACTCTTGAAACAATAGCCTCAAGGACCTCTTCAGTGCCCAGGCCGTCTTTGGCACTCGTAAGTATTATCTCCTCGTCTTCAATATCCAGTATCTCCCGCATCTGCTGCTTAACTTCCTCTATACGCGCGCTTTTCAGGTCGACCTTGTTGATTATGGGGATGATCTTCAGGTCGTGCTCCATCGCCAGATACAGGTTGGCGATGGTCTGGGCCTCCACGCCCTGAACGGCGTCAACAATAAGAAGGGCGCCTTCGCATGCCGCGATCGTCTTGGAAACCTCGTAAGTAAAATCCACGTGGCCGGGCGTATCGATCAGGTTCAGAAAATACGTGTTCCCGTCCTTCGCTTTGTACGTTATCTTTACCGCGCTGGACTTAATAGTTATGCCCCGTTCCCTTTCCAGGTCCATCGTGTCCAGGAATTGATCGTGAAAATCCCTCGAGCTGACCGTGTTCGTTGCCTGTATGATGCGGTCCGCCAGTGTGGACTTGCCGTGATCTATGTGGGCAATGATACAAAAATTTCGGATTTTTTCGAGTTTATCCATTTTACGTTATTATTTGTCATTCCGAGCGATCCGCCGCAGGCGGAGAGTCGAGGAATCTTTTTGAGATCCCTCGGTGCGCTCACTTCGTTCGCTCACTCGGGATAAATTCGGCCATGCAACTTACGTTCACCACATTCCGTAAGTTGCGGCCTTATTTACATTAATTTGAAAGCGTACTTTTTACCAAACTTCAGGTATTCGAGTGACTTTTTCTGGGAATTCGTTTCGCTGTATATCCTAAGTTTCGGTTCGGTGCCGGAAAGCCTTAAAAGCAGCCAGCTTCCGTCCTCGCAGATGAACTTCACCCCGTCGGAATCGTTGATCTCGGTCACTTTTTTATTCAGCACTTTAGAAAGCGGATTTTTCTCCATTCCCTGCACAAGTTTCTTTCTTTTTGAACCGGAAAAGATATAATCCGCCCTTTCATATACGTAAGAGCCATATTTTTTGTTGATCCCCTCGACGATCTTCTTGAGGGATTTCTTATACGAAATCATCGCCTCTATGACCAGAAGAGCCGTCAGGAACGAGTCCCTTTCGGGGATGTGGTTCAAATATCCGATACCCCCGGTCTCTTCTCCGCCGATAAGGATCCTTTTCTTCGTCATCAAATCGCATATGTATTTAAATCCCACCGGCGTCTCGTGCATCTTGAGGCCGTATTCCTTGCATATCTTGTTGATAAGAACCGTCCCGCAGATGGTCTGCACGACACCGCCTTTCATCTTCTTGTTTTCCAGAAGATGGAGGAGCAACAGCGCCATGACCTTATGGCCTGAGAGTATGTTGCCTCTCTCGTCAACAACAGCTGTCCGGTCCGCATCGCCGTCCGTCGCGATCCCGAGGTCGTACTTTCCTTTCTTGACGCGTCGCATAAGCTCTTTCAGGTGCCCGGCGTTGGGTTCGGGCGCCGAGCCGCCGAAATCGGCATCTATATTGGCTCGCATGAAATCCACTTTCACATTCGTGTTCTTTAAAAGATCCGCCAGATACGTGCCTCCGGTTCCGTGCATGGAATCCACAAGAATTTTCAGTTTCGCTTTCTTGAGTTTTTTCATGTCTACGTACTTTTTGACGTGATCCAGCTGCAGCTTCAAAAGATCCTTGTACTCTATTTTTCTCTTTTTTACAGCTTCGCCCGCGGGCATGGACCTGACGGGCGTCTTGCGGAGCCGCCTCTCAATATCGTCAATGATGTCGCTGCCGGCTGAACCTCCGAAAAAACCTTTATATTTGATACCGTTATATTCCGGGGGATTATGGCTTGCCGTTATCATCACCCCTCCGGAAAGTTTCTTATATTTCACGTAAAGGCTTAGAGCCGGTGTCGGACACGGCTTGTCCGATAAGATCACCTTGATGCCGTTCGCGGCGAGGACGCACCCGACTATCTCGGCATACTTGCTCGAAAGAAAACGCGTATCGTAGCCTATGGCTACTTTCTTTTTTTTGTAGATCGGCGCCCTCTTTGATTTAACGAAATCAGCCATCGCCTGCCCCACGACACCGACGTTTTCAAAAGTAAAATCGTCGCTTATGATCGCTCTCCAACCGTCAGTTCCGAACTTTATCTTCGCCATCTATTCCTCCCCTCTAAGTTCACTTATTGCTTTAGCGTAATCTTCCTGACCGAATACCGCAGTTCCCGCGACCAGGACTCCGGCCCCGGCATCGATCGCCTGCAAGGCGGTTTCCTTGTTTATTCCGCCGTCCACCTGTATGTATCCGTTAAACCGTTTTTTCAGCTCTCTTATCTTATCCAGCATATCCGACATGAACGATTGTCCGCCGAACCCCGGTTCAACCGTCATGACCAGGACCATGTCAACGTCCCCCAGCATGCCGTCAAGCGCTGAAACATCGGTCCCGGGTTTTATCGAAACGCCGACTTTCTTGCCTTTGGCCCGTATCTTTTCGATGCTCTTTTTCGGGTTTTCACAAGCTTCAATGTGAAATGTAATAAGGTCGGATCCCGCGTCGGCAAATTGATCCACATGTTTGATCGGGTCATCGATCATGAGGTGCACATCGAAAAATAGCCCGGTCGAGTTCCTTATGGATCTGACCACAAGAGGCCCTATGGTTATATTAGGGACGAATGCGCCGTCCATTACGTCCACATGGACCCAGTCAGCCCCGGCCTTTTCTATCGATTTAACTTCTTCGCCCAGCTTGCTGAAATCTGCCGAAAGAATACTCGGCGCAATCAAAACTTTTTTCTTTTCCATAACTCGATCCTTAATTTAGTGTTCTCCCCGTTAGAAATATATTGTTTCTAACGGGGTTCTCCCGCCACGACAAAAACCCTGTTTATGTCATCCATTGTTACCACGCCTACAATATTTCCGTTCTTTTCCACCGGCATCGCGCTAGTATTGTATTTCTGCATGAGCTTCTGGACATCATGAAGGCGCGTCCTGACTTTAATGGTCGGAATGTCGGTCCGCATGATCTCGCCCACCTTTATGTCTTTGCCTTTCACGTGCACGCCCTGTATCACTTCCCTGCGGGTGATCATGCCCTTCAGCCGGCCATCTTCCAGGACCGGAAAATCTTCCTGGTGCGTGTGGAACATCAGCTCAAGTATCTTTGACAAGGGCATCTCAGAAGCAACGTGTATAAACTCTCCGGCAAGCACATCCTGCACCGTGTACCTCTTTATGGTCTCCTGAACGTCGACCTGGAAGCCCTCGCTGGAAGCAGCCATGTAGATGAACACGGCTATGATCAAAAGAAAAATGTGCCCGTGCACGATAGCGACATACCCGAATAGAAGCGCAAAAATGTGACCCATCCTTACGGCAATGTGCGTTGCTTCCTGGTAGCCCATCCTGTACGACAGTAGCGCGCGGACAACACGCCCTCCGTCCATCGGGAACGCCGGGATCATATTAAATACCGCCAGGACAAGATTGATCCAGTAAATATGCGCCAGGACGTTAAAGTTGCCGCTGAACTTCGCCTGTCCGGTAAGGACCATGAACGGGTACATCAGCGTTTCTTTACCTAATAAAAAATAAAGCGGGTAGTAAAAAATTATCACTATCAAAATGTTCGACATAGGCCCCGCCAGAGATATCAAAAGCTCCTGATGCGGTTTTGTGGGGATCTCCGACATCGACGCCACGCCGCCTATCGGCAAAAGCGTTATTCGCTTGACTTTTATTCCGAAGTGAAGCGCGACAAGGCTGTGGCATAGTTCGTGGACCGTGACGAAAAAGAAAACTCCCAAAATGAGAAGAAGCCCTCTCGGCCCCAGCAAAACAAAAAAGATCAATAAAAGAAGGAAAAACGTAAAATGTATGTCGATGTTGATCCCGAATATTTTTGTAAGACGGAAGGTTCCCCTCATAACTTATCCAACTCTTTCTTTATTTTGTTTCTTTCTTTACCGTTCAGGTTCCCGATCACGGCAAGGCTTGCCAGTGACGGCCTGAATATCTTTTCACAAACCCTTTTGACGTCGCTTGTCTTAACTTCGTCCAGCCTTTTCAATATTTCCTTTACTTCCGGTATGCGGTGGTGGACCATGAGCCTGTCCCCGAGCCACAGCATCCTGGTAGCGGTGCCCTCCATTGCCAGGAGAAACTGCCCCTTGGCGTATTCCCTGCCCCTGTCAAGTTCCTCCCGGGTTACGCCCATGTCGCGTAACTTTTTAAGTTCGTCAAGTACCGCTATAATGGATTTAGAGGCCTTGCCCGAATCCACCCCCGAATGTATCACTAATTCTCCGATATCACTGTGCCGTTTGTACGATGAAGCTATATCGTAGCACAAACCGTATTTCTCCCTCAGTTCTTCAAAAAGACGCGAAGACATGTTACCGCCGAGGATCACGTTCATGAGTTTAAGCGCGAACCGGTCGCTCATATTTTTAGTTACCGCGGGAAACCCAAGTGCTATGTGCGCCTGCTTTGTGGGGCTGTTAAAAAATTTCGTACGGGAAGATCTCTGCCTTACGGACGGCGTCTTGAACTCCAGGTTCTTTTTCTTTTTGCGATCCGCGAACTTTTCGGACATATAGCGGAAAACCTTGTCCGGAGCGACTTTCCCGGCGGCTATCACGGAAATATTCCCGGGCTGATAGCTCTTCTCCTTGAACGCGAGCATCTCTGCTCTTTTAAAGCTCTTCACGGTAGCGGCGCTGCCGGTAAGCGGGCGGCCCAGGGGGTTATCCGGCCACATAGTCCTGGCAAGCAGGTCCATCACGTACTCCGCGGGCTGGTCCCTGTACATCTTTATTTCCTCGCAGATGACAAACCTTTCCTTAGCAAGTTCCCCTTCGTCAAATTTGGCGTTGAATACCATGTCGGTCAGTATGTCCATACCGAGCTCAAGGTGTTTTGACGGGACTTTTACCATGTAACAGGTGACTTCATCTGAAGTAAAACCGTTAAACGCTCCGCCTATGCCTTCGATGGCCCTCTTGAGGTCCGTAGCGCTCCGGCTGTAAGTACCCTTGAAAAGCATGTGCTCGACCAGGTGGCTCATCCCACTTAGGTTCGCTTTTTCGTAGCGACCGCCTATGCCGATCCACACGCCAAGGGTAACCGACGACATTTCAGCCATCGGCGAAACGACCATTCTTAATCCGTTCTTTAGTTGTTTCTTCTTATACATATTGACTACTTTCCTAAACTGTCCAGATAATTCTGCAAAATGATCTGCGCCGCAAGTTTGTCCGTGACCTTTTTCCGTTTGTCCCTGGAGACATCCGCAGCTATAAGCACGCTCTCGACTTCTTTGGTGCTCAAGCGCTCATCCCATAGCTTCACCGGAAGGCCCGTTTCTTTCTCCAGGCGACCGGAAAATTCTTCACAATCGCGCGCCCTCTCTCCTTTGGTGCCGTCCATATTAAGGGGAAGTCCCGCGACGATCTCTCCTACTTTATATTCTTCAATAATGCTCTTTATCTGATCTATCGCCTGGTTGTCGCTTTCTCTTGTAACAATGCCCCGCCCTTGAGCCAGCGTTCCCGTTTCGTCGCTTACGGCTACTCCTATCCTTTTTGTCCCGATATCGAGACCCATTACGCGCATCTTACTTTCCATGGACCGCCCTGGCTATGGAGCCGGCAAACCTTCCCGCTTCCCTGACCGCTTTTCCCTTATTCGGCAAATGTTTTTCAAGCGCGTTTATTATGGCGCTGCCGATTATGATACCGTCGGACACCGCGGCAATGCTCTTTGCCTGGGAAGGATTTGAAACGCCGAAACCGACACATATGGGCCTGGCGGTAACTTTCTTAAGCTTCTTTACGTCGCTTTTCAGTCTTTCGGAAAGCTTTTTCCTCGCCCCGGTGACTCCCGTAAGAGATACGTAATATATAAATCCACGCGACATTCTTGCGATCCTCTTAAACCTTTCGACCGGGGTCGTCGGGGCTGCCAGGAGAACAACACAAAAATCGTTTTTATCCGCTATTTTCGTCAGTTCTCCGGACTCTTCCATCGGCAGGTCCGGCACGATAATGCCGTCCGCCCCGCACGACTTGGCGTCTTTTATAAAACGCTCAACACCGTAATTGAATATGATGTTGTAGTAAGTCATGTAAACTAAAGGAGTTACAACTTTCCTCCTGACCTCTTTTGTCATGCGAAGGACTTTTTTTACGGTGCATCCGGCTTTTAGCGCCCTGTAGACCGCGCGTTGTATCGTCGGCCCGTCCGCCAGGGGATCAGAAAAAGGTATGCCAAGTTCTATGATGTCCGCGCCCGCTTCCGACAAAGCGTAAACAAGCTTCTTCGTCGTCCGGATGTCGGGATCTCCCGCGGTTATATAAGGAACAAAGGCCTTCTTCTTCTCTTTCTTCAGCCTTCTAAAAGTTTCGTTTATCCTGTTCATCTTACCCCTCTTCTATAGGTATTTTTTGATTATGTCGATATCTTTATCGCCGCGCCCCGACAGGCACAGGATGATCACATCGTTCTTCCGGGTTTTCTTTACCAGTTTTTTGAGATAGTACACAGCGTGCGCCGGCTCCAGCGCCGGGATGATACCCTCGATCTCGGAAAGGAGCTTTACGCCCTCAAGCGCTTCCTTATCAGTAACCGAAACGTATTCAGCCCGTCCGGTCTGCTTGTAGTACGCGTGTTCGGGGCCAACGCCGGGGTAATCCAGGCCGGCTGATACCGAATGCGCAAGTTTTACCTGTCCGTCATCGTCCTCAAGCAGGAAACTCTTGCTGCCGTGCAAGACACCGACCCTGCCTTTCATGAGAGCTGCCGCGTGATGGCCGCTTGCTATCCCGAAACCTGCCGCTTCCACCCCTATGAACTTTACGTTTTTGCTCTCAGCGAACGGATAGAACAGACCAATTGAATTACTGCCGCCTCCGACGCAAGCCACAAGATATTTGGGCAGTTTTCCCTCCATCTTCATGATCGCTCTTTTGGTCTCTTCGCCTATCACGGTCTGGAAATCCCGGACCATCATCGGATACGGATGGGGACCGACAACTGAACCCAATACATAATGCGTGTCTCTTACGTTCGTGACCCAGTCCCTTATCGCTTCGTTCGTGGCGTCCTTAAGCGTACACGACCCGCTTTCTACCGGGATCACTTTCGCGCCGAGAAGCTTCATCCTGAAAACGTTCAGGTTCTGTCTGGCGATGTCTTCGGTGCCCATATAGACGTCACACTTCAGCCCGAAAAGGGCCGCCACCGTCGCGGTCGCCACGCCGTGCTGTCCCGCGCCGGTTTCCGCGATCAGGCGTTTCTTTCCCATTTCCACCGCAAGGATCGCCTGCCCTATCGTGTTATTGATCTTGTGCGCGCCGGTGTGCAGAAGGTCCTCCCGCTTTATGTATATCTTTCCGCCGCCGAGCTTCTTTGTAAGCTTTTCCGCGAAATACAGGGGTGTGGGCCTGCCGGCGTATTCCTTCAGGTAATAATCCAGCTTTTCCTTAAATGAACGGGTCCTGCTTATCCTCTTATACTCCGCGATCAGTTCC
This sequence comes from Candidatus Omnitrophota bacterium, assembly GCA_049642015.1. Classification (GTDB taxonomy): domain Bacteria; phylum Omnitrophota; class Gorgyraeia; order Tantalellales; family Tantalellaceae; genus JBAROI01. Next base: position 13,263 of record JBAROI010000096.1, read on the forward strand.
CTTAACGCGGGCATAAGAGTTTCCGGGACATACTCTCCCCCGAATATGCCGAAATAACCTTTATTATCTGGTAACTTACGCTTTTTTCGCATTTTCTATGAACTCCTTTAATAATTTTTCGTCCTTTACGCCGGGGGCTTTTTCCACGCCGCTTGAAACGTCAACCCCGTAAGGACTGACCGTTTTAACGGCTTCCGAAACGTTCTCCGGGTTCAGCCCGCCGGCAATAAAAAAAGGTTTATTTATACGTTCTTTTTCCCTGTTTAAGGCTTCCCAGTTAAATTTTTTACCCGTTCCGCCCGCGACCTCGGGGTGGTAGGTATCAAATACAAAAAAATCCGTTTTTTCATAATCACCGATGCTATATTTTCCAATCGGCTTAATTTCTTCTTTAACTTTAAAAACCTTGATAACTTTTATACGAACATCGCCATCCACCCAAACTTTATTTTTAAGTTTTGCGCAATAATCAGGACTCTCATCTCCATGAAGCTGTACATGGTCTAACCCGCAAGAAATAACAATTTCCGCGACCTTTTTCAGGTCTTCATTTTTAAAAAGCCCCACTAAGGCAGGCTTATGATGCGCTTCGGATTCCCATGAAGCAAGGTTAACGATTTCTTTTACCGTACCTTTATCAACGACCCGAGGCGTTCCCTTAACAAAGATAAAACCAAGAAAATCCGCTCCAAGATCGCAAGCTTTCATGGCATCACCAAGATTCGTTATTCCGCAGATCTTTACTTTTGTCATTCCCTCATCAACTCTCTGACCTTTTCCGCGATATTATCCGCGCGCATGAACGTTTCTCCTATCAGTACCGCGTTCACTCCTAGGCTTTTAAGGAACATTATCTGCTCGTAGCTCTCAATGCCGCTTTCAGAAACGATTATCCTATTTTCAGGTATAAGCCTTATCAGTCTCTGCGTGGTATTAATATCGGCCTCGAACGTTGAAAGGTCCCTGTTATTGATACCGATGATAGCCGCGGGGGTGTTCGCCGCCTTATCGACTTCCTCTTCATTGTGCACCTCGACCAGGACGTCCATTCCCAGCCCTTTCGCGATAGTGAAGTAGCGGTTCAGCTCCTCCTGCGTAAGTATATGCGCTATCAAGAGAATAGCGTCCGCCCCGTTAAGCGCGGATTCGTAAATTTGGTATTCGTCTATAATGAAATCCTTGCGTAAGACCGGTATAGTAACCCTCTCCTTGATAGTTTTAAGATATTCAAGCTTGCCGTCGAAAAAACGTTCGTCGGTCAAAACGCTGAGAGCACTCGCGCCGGAAGCCTGGTACGTGAGGGCTATCTTCAGGGGATTAAAATTCCCGCGTATAATGCCCTTTGAAGGCGAAGCCTTTTTGACCTCGGCAATAAGGTTAATGTGGCCTTTGCGGGAAATGTTCTTCTTGAAACTGCCCCTTGGAAAGAGAGGCCGGACCTTCTCTTTCAATTCGTGAAGAGGAACGTCCTTCTGGGCGTTATCTACCTCCCGCCTTTTCGCCTCAATGATCTTTGCAAGTATCATTTAGCTCCTTTATTCGTGATCTTAATAAGCCGTTCCAGTTTCTCCAGCGCTTTCGCCGAGTCGATGGATCTGGCGGCGATCCTTACGCCCTCCTTGAAACTTCCGGCTTTTCCCGCGGCCATGAGCGCCACACTGGAATTCATAAGAACCACGTCCCTCCTGGGGCCTGTTTCGCCTGTCAGGACGTTTTTAATGGTCTTCGCGTTTTCCTTCGCGGTCCCTCCTTTTATGGTATTCAGGTCCGCCCTTTTAAATCCAAAAGTGTTAGGGCTCACGTAATACGACCTGATCTTTCCGTTGCGCAACTCCACGATCTTCGTCTTTCCGGCTATCGTAACTTCGTCAAGACAGTCGCTTCCGTGTACGACAAAAGCGCGTTTTGTCCCCAGATTTTTAAGAACCTTCGCGATCGTTACCATAAGATTTTCATCATACACTCCGAGGACCTGACACGTGGCGGAAGCCGGATTGCAAAGAGGGCCCAGAATGTTGAATACCGTCCTGATGCCGATCTCCCTTCTCGGGGTGACCGCGTATTTCATCGCCCCGTGAAAGAGCGGCGCGAAAAGAAATCCTATATTGATCTCTTTGATACATTTTTCAGCCTTTTTCGCGGACACGTCGAGCTTTACGCCCAGTTCCTCGAGCACGTCGGCGCTCCCGCAGTGGCTTGACGCGGACCGGTTCCCGTGCTTTGCGACCTTCACGCCGCATCCTGCGAGGACGAACGCCACGGTCGTGGAGATATTGAACCTGTTTATGCCTGACCCTCCCGTTCCGCAGGTATCCAGCACTGTCCCACGGACTTTTATCTTGAGGGCTTTTTCCCTCATTACCTTAGCCGCGCCGGTTATTTCCTCCACGGTCTCGCCCTTCATGCGCAGGGCGGTTATGAACGCGCCTATCTGCGAAGGAGTGGCCTTGCCGCTCATTATCTCGCCAAAAACATCGCGCGTCTGGCGCTCCGTCAGGTTCTCAAAGCAAACAACTTTTGCGATCGCCTCTCTTATATTCATTTTGCTTCCTCCAGGAAGTTCTTAAGAATATTTTTTCCTTCTTCGGTCAATATTGACTCCGGGTGGAACTGGACGCCCCATACTTTCATGCTCTTGTGGCGCACCCCCATGATCTCGTCCTTATCGGTCCACGCGGTCAGCTCGAGCGGGTCCTTCAACGTCCCGGGCTTTACGATCAAAGAATGGTACCTCGTAGCCGTGAACGGAGACGGTATGTTCTTGAATATGTCCTCCCCGTTGTGATAAATATCGCTCACTTTCCCGTGCATTATGCGGCTGCCCCTGGCGACTTCCGCCCCGTATACCTCGGCTATGCACTGGTGTCCGAGACACACGCCCAGTATAGGGATCTTGCCGGCAAACTTCTTGATCACTTCCTTTGATATTCCCGCGTCATCGGGACGGCCCGGGCCGGGCGAGATTATTATACTTTCGGGAGAAAGGTCTTCGATCTGGCCGAGAGTGACCTTGTCGTTGCGGTGAACTATTAATTCCCCTCCTAATTCACCGACATATTGAACAAGGTTGTACGTGAACGAATCGTAATTATCGATAACCAGCATCATTCCAGACCTCTCTCTACCTCTTCTATGGCCTTGATCATCGCCTTGGCTTTATTGAGCGTCTCCTGGTATTCCATCTCGGGCTTTGAATCCAGAACGATACCCGCCCCGGCCTGCATATGCGCCGTTTTCTCGTTCATGAGTATCGTCCTGATCGTGATGCACATGTCGATATTTCCCGAAAAGCTTATATATCCCACGCAACCGGCATACGGTCCGCGCCTTATGTTTTCCAGCTCATCGATTATCTCCATAGCCCTTATCTTGGGGGCCCCGGTCACCGTCCCGGCCGGAAACGTGGCCCTTATAAGATCGTAAATGTCCTTATCCTTATTGAGCTTGCCCACGACGTCGCTGACTATGTGCATTACGTGCGAATACCTCTCGATCCGCATGACTTCCCGCGGTTCAACGCTGGAAAAATCACACACCCTGCCTATGTCGTTACGGCCCAGGTCCACCAGCATTATGTGCTCCGCCCTCTCTTTCGGGTCGGCCAGTAGTTCCTTTTCCAGCTTAAGGTCTTCTTCCTCATTCACCCCACGCTTGCGTGTGCCGGCTATCGGCCTTACTTCGACAATACCATCTTCACACCGGACGAGGATCTCGGGGGAAGAACCCACTATTTTATTTTCGCCGAAATTAAGATAATACATGTACGGCGAGGGATTGATAGACCTTAAGGCCCTGTATATCGAAAACGGGGCCGCTTCCGTCTTCTTCTTCAGTCTCTGTGAAAGAACGACCTGTATTATGTCCCCGGCGCGTATGTATTCTTTGGCTTGTTCGACGATATCGCAAAAATCTTTTTCTGAAAAATTCGACTCGACCTCATGGGAAGTGCGTTTTACCTTCGTCTCTTTCGGCTCAGACGCGGGGGCCTTGAGCTTCTCGGCTATCCTGTCGATCTTCTTGCAGGCTTTGTCGTAAGCTTCCCCGGGATCGTCTTTTTCGACAAGTGAATTGGAAACCACCTTTATCTTGTGATCAACATGGTCGAAGATAAGAATGGTATCCGTCAAAACCAGCTGCAGGTCCGGGATGTCGAATTCTTCTGGATTCTTGTCGGGAATATCCTCGATAAAACGGATCATGTCATATCCCAGGTATCCGACAAGGCCTCCGCAAAACCTGGGAAGGCCCTTTACGCTGACAAAGCGGAACTTTTCCATGAAAGACTTTATCTCGCTTATCGGATCCTCCGCGGTACGCTTGTCGATCTTTTTTCCCCGGATAAAAGCCACGTCCTTGCCTTTGCTTTCAATGATCAGGGACGGATTGCTCCCCAGGAAAGAATATCGGGCTGTGTGTTCACCACCCTCTACGGACTCCAAAAGATACGAGTAGCCGCCGGTCTCATCGATCTTCTGAAAGGCCGAGATCGGGGTATCAAAGTCCGCCAGGAGCTCCCGGTAAACGGGGATCACGTTTCCCTTTTTCGCCAGTTCTATGAATTCTTCTTTGCTTGGATAGTGCATTTTCACCTACTCATTATACACGTCTTTAGGGTCGAATATTCTGTCCTCTTCTATAACAAATTCCCCATTTTCGTTTATCTTTTGATAATAGCACGTAAAATATCCTTCGTGACAGGCGGCACGCGTCTGTTCCACTTTAAAAAGAAGGGAATTTGACGCGCAGTCCACATACACGCTTTTCACGTGCTGCACGCATCCGGAGGTCTGGCCCTTCAGCATTATCTGGCCTTTCGAGCGCCGGAAAACATAGACCTTCCCTTCCTCGAGCGTCTTTTTAAGGGCCTCTTTGTCCATGTAGCACAGCGTCAAGACCTTTGATGACTTTTCGTCCTGTATGATCGTCGGGATCAATCCCTTCTCGTCAAAATTCAATTTTTCAACCAGCTCCATTGCTACTCCTTTATTCTCTAACAAGGATGCCTCCATCCTTTAAAAACTGTTTCACTTCGGCGATCGAGAATTCCCTGAAGTGAAAGATCGACGCCGCCAAGGCCGCGTCCGCTTTCGATTCTTTAAAGATCTCCAGAAAATGCTCCAGTTTGCCGCATCCGCCCGAAGCGATGACGGGTATATTCACCGCGTCTGAGATCGCACGCGTCAGCTCCACGTCGAACCCGTCCTTCGTCCCGTCACGGTCCATGCTCGTAAGAAGGATCTCTCCCGCGCCGAGGCCTTCGACCTTACGGGCCCATTCCACGGCGTCGATCCCCGTCGCGTCGCGTCCGCCTTTAGTGTAAACCTCCCAGGCGCCGTCTTCTTTCCGCTTTGCATCGATCGCGACAACGATGCACTGGGTGCCAAAACGCGCGCTGGCCTCGGAGACAAATTCAGGCCTTTTAACGGCAGCGGTATTTATCGAAACTTTATCGCACCCGGCATTCAACAAGTCCCTTATGTCTTCGTTAGACGATATTCCGCCGCCCACGGTAAACGGCATGAAGACCTGCTCGGCCACGCGCCGGACCATGTCTACCATCGTCTTGCGCGCTTCATAGGTAGCGGTTATGTCCAGAAACACCAGCTCGTCAGCCCCTTCGTCGTTATAGACTTTCGCGTTGTCGACGGGGTCACCCGCGTCGCGCAGGTTTACAAAATTAACGCCTTTGACAACGCGGCCGTCCTTAACGTCAAGACACGGAATTATCCTCTTTGCCAGCATCGATCGCCTCCCGCAAGTTTATTGTTCCTTCGTACAGGGCCCGGCCGATGATAACTCCGCTAAGGCCCATTGGCTCCAGTTTTTTAAGCTCTTTTATGTGATCTACCGTTTTAACTCCGCCCGCTGAAATGATCCGGACGTCGATCTCTGTCAGGATCTTCTTGATGTTCTCCA
>JBAROI010000098.1:0-2547 GCA_049642015.1 Candidatus Omnitrophota bacterium
GAGCTTATCAGCTCAGCTCTCGACGGCCATGCCACCTTTTTCAGTTCACTTTTTACCTGGCCGAAAAATTTTCCCATCTTCATCATGTCTGTCTGCCCTTTATAATAATAATTCCTATATTGTTCTGGCAGGAGAGACAGGCCTCGAACCTGCAACCCCCGGTTTTGGAGACCGGTGCTCTGCCAATTGAGCTACTCTCCTACTACTGAGATCCCTCGCTTCGCTCGGGATAAAATTCGTCCATACAACTTACGTTCGCTATGGTCCGTAAGTTGTGGCCTCATTTTACTTCATCTCCTTGTGCAGCGTGTGCTTACGGTCGAATCTGCAATACTTCTTCAATTCGAGCCTGTCAGGATTTTGTCTTTTGTTCTTCCGTGAAGAATAATTCTCACGTTTACATTCCTGGCACTGAAGGGTAATTATCTCTGTTGCATCCTTTTTTTTCGCCATTTTACCCTCTTACTCCATTATCTCCGCAATAACACCGGCTCCGACAGTATGTCCACCTTCGCGGATAGCGAAGCGGAGTTCCTTTTCAAGAGCTACGGGAGTTATAAGCTCAACTTCCATTGTCACGTTGTCTCCGGGCATTATCATCTCCACGCCTTCAGGGAGCGTAGCCTTGCCGGTTACATCGGTGGTCCTGATGTAGAACTGGGGCCTGTATCCCGAAAAGAACGGAGTGTGGCGTCCGCCTTCTTCCTTTGTGAGGATGTAGACTTCCGCTTTGAACTTCGTGTGCGGAGTGATGGAACCTGTCTTGGCGAGAACCTGGCCTCTAGTGAGGTCTGTCTTCTCGACGCCTCTTAAAAGGATCCCGACGTTGTCGCCAGCTTGTCCTTCGTCCAGGAGTTTTCTGAACATCTCGACTCCCGTGACAACTGTTTTCTTTGTGGGTGTTATGCCCACTATCTCTATTTCTTCCCCTACTACTACCTTTCCTCTTTCGATCCTGCCTGTTCCGACGGTACCACGGCCAGTGATGCTGAATACGTCTTCTATCGGCATGAGGAACGGTTTATCCACGTCTCTGGCGGGAGTGGGGATGAATTCATCTACTGCGTCCATGAGTTCGCTGATGAAAGCGCAGTCGGGTGAATCTGCCGCGCCTTTAGCTTCCATCGCTTTTAGGGCGCTGCCCTTGATTATGGGGGTGTCATCTCCCGGGAATTCGTATTTGTTCAATAGTTCTCTTACCTCAAGCTCAACAAGGTCCAAAAGTTCCGGATCGTCTACCATGTCGACTTTGTTCATGAAGACGACTACCGCCGGAACGTTTACCTGGCGAGCCAGGAGGATGTGCTCTCTTGTCTGCGGCATCGGGCCGTCAGCGGCTGATACAACAAGAATGGCTCCGTCCATCTGGGCGGCGCCTGTGATCATGTTCTTGATGTAATCTGCGTGGCCGGGGCAGTCGATGTGCGCGTAGTGTCTTTTATCTGTCTCGTATTCTACGTGCGCAACAGCGATCGTGATGCCTCGTTCCTTCTCCTCAGGGGCGTTGTCGATAGAATCGAACTCGCGCACCTGGGCCTGTCCCTTGTTTGCCAGGAACATCGTGATAGCCGCTGTCAGCGTCGTTTTCCCGTGGTCGACGTGACCTATCGTGCCTATGTTTAAATGCGGCTTCGTTCGTTCAAATTTTGCTTTAGCCATTACGTCCTCCTTAAATTAAACTTTTTAATCTTTAATACTTATTATTATTACTATTATGTCGCACTGGGTACAATCTTTTCCATTATATTTTTAGGCACTTCTTGGTAAAAAGAAGGCTCCATTGTATAGGTTGCGCGGCCCTGTGTCAAGCTCCTTAACGCCGTCGCATAACCAAACATTTGCGCCAGTGGAGCGGCTCCGGTTATTATTTTGGTCGACCCTTTCTGCTCGATATGCTCAACTTTTATCCTTCGCATGTTCATATCGCCTATCACATCTCCCAGATACTCATCCGGAGTCGTCACTTCAAGTTTCATAATGGGTTCTAACAGCACGGGCCTTGCTTTCGGCATCCCTTCTCTAAAGGCTATAGATCCGGCGTTGCTGAAAGCCAGTTCCGAGGAATCTACCTCGTGGTAAGACCCGTCATAAAGTGTTATCTTCACATCCGTAACGGGATATCCTGCCAGAGTTCCCGTTTTTGCGGCGTTTCTTACGCCTTGTTCGATAGCTTTAAAATATTCTTTAGGGATAGTCCCGCCTTTTATCTCCTCTTCAAATATAATTCCGTCTCCTTTTTCCGTCGATTCAATCCTCACCTCGACATGTCCGTACTGGCCGCGGCCGCCCGACTGCTGTACGAACTTACCGACTACCTTCACGGGCTGAGTTATCGTCTCCCGGTACGCGACCTGCGGACTTCCGACGTTCGCTTTAACGCCAAATTCTCTTTTAAGTCTTTCCACGAGTATTTCAAGGTGAAGTTCGCCCATTCCGTTTATAAGAGTCTGTCCCGTTTCTGCGTTATAGTTAACCTTAAAACTCGGATCTTCTGATTCAAGTTTCCTGAGGGCCTCACCCAGTTTATCCTGATCCATCCTCGTATCG
>JBAROI010000029.1:0-16958 GCA_049642015.1 Candidatus Omnitrophota bacterium
CGTCAAACCCGTAGCTTCTTCTCGCCTTGCGGCCCATGCCGATCCACATGCCCATTATATCCTCCTATAATTATATATACTTATGATAAAATGCAAAATTATTGAAGTATGATACTAAAGGCAGGGGGAAAAGTCAAGGGATTTGAGCTACGTTGATCGGGGCTGGGGGATCCGGATTTCCCCTTTATAGGTCCAGCGCATTCCCCCGATGACGCCCTGGGCTATATTAGTGAGGTGGTCGCCTATCTTTTCCATATTGTCGACCATATCCATAAAGACGATGCCGGCCTTAATGTCATATCCGCCCTGGTTAAGGCGATTTACGTGTGATTTTTTAAGGTCGATCTGGAGACGATTTATCTTCTGTTCGCGCATTATCACGTTTTCAGCTTTTTCGGAATCTCTACTCTTTAGGGCTTCTTCGGTCTCTATCATCATGCTGTTCAATTCGTTCCACATCAGTGACAGTTCTTTGAGCGCCTCCTCGCTTAGAGACAGTTTCTTTTCGACCCTGCGTTCAGTAAGTTCAACGATATTTTCGGAATGGTCCCCGATCCTTTCAATATCGTTGACGTTATGGATCAATACGGGCAGCTCTTCCGCCTCCTCCGTCGTCAAATTCCTCTGGGAAAGCTCGACGAGATAACGCGTTATTTCCGACTGGAGGTTGTCGATCGCCTTTTCCAGGTTTTCGACAGGTTTCATTATACTGATGTCGCCTTCAAGAAAACTCCGCATGGAAGCGGTCACCGATTTGGATGCGAGGCCCATCATCCAGACGGTCTCGCGCCTGGCCTGTTCCAGCGCTATCGGCGGCGTGTTCAAGAGGTGCTTTTCCAGGTACTGAGGACCGACCTCGATCACTCCTTTTTTCTTTGGGACCAGCCAGACGCTCATCTTTTCAAGAATGCCTATAAACGGCAGGAAAACGCAAACGTTGATAATCTTAAAGGCGCTGTTGGCAATGGCTATATGAAACATAACATTTTTGAGCGTAATTTCGCCGGGAACAATAAAATCCACCGCTTTAACGAACCACCCATTGTAAACGAAGATCATAAAGTAGCTGACACCGATCACGTTAAAGAGTGTGTGCGCCATAGCGGCGCGCCTGGCTGACAGGTTCGTCCCCACAGCGGAAAGCTGCGCGGTAATTGTCGTTCCTATATCATCGCCGAGCATGAGGGGTATAGCCGCGGGAAAACTTATAATGCCGTTAAAAGCCAGGACCTGGACTATGGCTATCGTGGCACTGGAAGACTGGATTACCATTGTAATAACCAACCCTACCAGTACTCCCAGGAGAGGATTCGTGCTGAATGTGGCAAATATTTCTTTGACATGCTGGCTATCTTTTAATGGGTCGAATGCTTCTTTCATGAAACCCAGCCCCAGGAAGAGAAGGCCGAACCCCATGAGCGCCTGCCCCCAGAACCTGGCGTTTTTGGTCCTGCCGAAAGTTTTCATCGCGAAACCGATACCGACCGCGGGAAGGGCGTAATTGGTGATCTTAAAGACGGCCATTGAAGAGACAAGCCAGGCAGTGAACGTAGTACCTATGTTCGCCCCCATAACAACGCCTATGGCCTGTTTCAGGCCGAGAAGGCCCGCGTTGACGAATCCTACGACCATAACGGTCGTTGCGCTTGAGGACTGGATAAAACAGGTGATGGCGGCGCCGACAAGGATGCCGATAATGGGGAGCTTTGTTACCATGTGCAGGATGTTCTTGAGGCGGTCACCGGCAACATTTTTCAATCCTTCGGACATGGACTGCATTCCGAAGAAGAATAATCCTAAGCCGCCTATCAAGTTAAACGCAAGTATCATAATTATCAGCCATAAGGTAACATGGAGAATACATTATGTCAAGAGCATAACATTATGTTCCAATCCTAACGGAGTCAAAATATCCCCTGAGAGATTCGATAGCCGCTAATGCGGCCAGATAGCTGGTCTTGGGGTTTGTCGGGGAAGGGACGTTTTCAGTCCGGGTGGCGATCCTGCCGGATTTTCCGACAACTTCCACTTCGTGAGTATTGCGCGTGTATTCCGGGGAAACGACGATCCTTACCCTTGTCCTTTCAGGCCCGATGCCCGCTATGGAAAGAAGCGCTGAAACGTTGATGTTTTTCGGGAAACCTTTTACGGCTTCAAGGGCATTGCCCTCAAAAATAACGGTCTCTTTCTCTATCTTGTCTACGTCAATACTTTTTTCCAAAAGGTACGGCGCGCCTTTTATTGACTTTGGCGCCTTGCGGGTAGTAATGGTAACGCTTTCGATTCCCGCTTTCTGGGCCGCTTTTATGGCGTCGATACCGGCGATCGCACCGGAAGGCACAAGGACCTTTACACCGGATGAGCGCGCGGTTTCTATGGCATCCTCATTTCCTAAAAGGCCTCCCACGCTCATTATCATGATATCTTTTTTCCGGGAAACAACCGCCTGCAAAACCTCGCCGACGATCTTGGGAGTAGCGGCTTCTATGGCAAGATCAGACTCTGCCGCCACCTCATCAATGCCTCCCGCCACCATGGCTCCGGAAAGTTTTTTAACAAGAGAAGCGCTCTTCTCGGGATCAACATCATAAAGGACGATCTTTCCTATTTTATCTTTCAGGTCTTTTTGCGCGTATTCCGCAAGTGCGGAACCTATCACGCCGCATCCTATAATCCCGATCGTTTTTTTATCCATCATTTCCTCTCCATCACTTCAAGCATCCTCGCGAGCGCCTTGCGTGCGCCTTTTGCGACATCATTAGTAACTTCTATTTTGTAGATCGACTGCTCGAGCGAGCGGGCAAGCCAGCCCAGCGTCGTAAGCTTCATGTTGGCGCATATAAACTGATCGGTAGGAATGTAAAATTTCTTATCGGGATTATCGCGTTTCATCCTATATATAATGCCCATCTCTGTCCCCACGATGAACTCTTTATTCGGGCATTCTTTCACGTATTTTAGCATGCCGGCGGTGCTTCCTATGTAGTCGGCAAGCTCGAGTACTTCTTTCCGGCACTCCGGATGGGCTATGAATTCGGCATCCGGGCAAAGTTCCTTTGTCTTAAGCACTTCTTCGCGCGTGAGACGCATATGGACCACGCAGTAACCATCCCATATTATGATCTCTTTCTCGGGAACATGCTCCCTGACAAAACGGCCGAGGTTTTTGTCCGGCAGGAAGATGATCTTGTTTTCTTTAAGGGACTTCACCACCTCTATAGCGTTTGAAGAAGTGCAGCATATATCACTTTCCGCCTTGACCGTTGCCGTCGAATTCACGTAACTCACCACGGCTGCTTCAGGGTATTCCGCTTTCTTCTGCCTGAGTTTTTCGACCGTCGCCATTTCGGCAAGTGGGCATCCCGCCTCCTCGACCGGAAGAAGGACCGTCTTTTGCGGGCTAAGTATGTAGGCGCTTTCGGCCATGAACTTTACCCCGCAGAAAACGATCAAATTCTCCTTCGCTTCCATGCATTTCCGGGCCAAGGCGTACGAATCTCCGGTAATGTCGGCGATCTCCTGTATCTCGTCGCGCTGGTAATTATGCGCGACTATAAGGGCCCCTTTTTCCTTCTTTAGATCGAGTATCTTCCTCTGGAGGTGCTCCTTGTATTTTGCGTCAAACTTTTTCGTCTCCATCTTACTCCTCGTCCTTTATTTCCGGATCCTGACTACCGTATTGTCGATCAATCTTGTTTTTCCAACAAAGGCCGCGACAGCTATCAGCGTGTTATCCCTTATTTCATCGAACGGCTTAAGCGTCCGCGCGTCTAACACTTCAATATAATCTATCCGGATATTTTCCCCTTCAGAAAGGATCTCCTTCATGCGGCCCTTCACCTTGCCCGAGGCTCGTTCACCGGACGATACAGCCTCTTCCGCCCACTTCAGGGAGCGGTAAAGACCTAGCGCCTGGCGTCTTTCGTCTTCGGAAAGATAACCGTTACGCGAACTCATTGCCAGGCCGTCTTCTTCGCGAATTATCGGCATTACCACTATTTCGGTATCCATGTTCAGGTCTTCCACCATTTTCTCGATGATAATGGCCTGTTGGGCGTCCTTCTGCCCGAAGTAGCTTTTGTCCGGCCTGATTATATTGAACAGCTTCGCGACGACAGTAGCTACGCCCCTGAAATGCCCCGGCCTTGATTTTCCGCACAACACGTCGGCCAAAGAGGCATCGAGTTCCACGTGGGTTGCGTGCCCTCCCGGGTACATCTGGTCGGCATCCGGAGCGAAAATGCAATCCGCGCCCGCATCTTCCGCTTTTTTTCTATCTTCTTTCATCCGGCGGGGATATTTTTCAAAATCCTCGGCCGGGCCGAACTGCGTGGGATTGACGAAAATACTCACAATAACCGTATCACATTCTTTGCGAGCCGCTTTTACCAGACTCATGTGACCATCGTGAAGAGCCCCCATGGTCGGCACAAAACCGATGGACTTCGCCTTTTCTCTCGCCTTGCGCGAGTATTCCTTCATTTCGTTAACGGTCGTGATCGCCTTCATCCTTACTCTCTAGTAACTCTTTTATTGTTTTTCCCAGCACTGGATGAACTGTTTCCGGTGCTATCTCCGCGAACCCTTTCAGGACAAAATGTCTTTCATGCATCCGTGGATGTGGGATCTCTATCTCTTCGTTTCTGATAACGACATCGTCATAAAGAAGAATATCAAGATCAATAACGCGCGGGTGATTGCGGTCGGCCGGAACGCGCCCCATGGCTTCTTCAGTGCGCTTAAGAAGCTTCAAGCAGTTTTCGGGAGAAAGCGAAGTCTCTATTTCAACCGCGCCGTTCAGGTAATTTTCCTGCGGCGGACCCCCTGCCGGACGAGTCTCGTAAAATGAAGAGCGGGCTGTTACTTTGATACCCTTCTCTAATCCCAACCGGCTGACAGCTTCCTCCAGGTTCTCCCTTCTGTCGCCGATATTAGATCCTATACCTATATACGCCTTGTGCATATTAGCTAAAGAAAGATTTCCTGATGCGGTCTGCGGCTTCTTCGAGCTGGCTCTTGTCTCTTGTCAGCGCCATGCGAACATAGCCTTCTCCGTGCTTGCCGAAACCGTTGCCGGGAGTCGCGACGATATTGGCCTTTTCAAGTAAAGCCTTCGCCAGGCCTGCCGAATCATACCCGCCGAAAACCGGCGCCCACACGTAAAAAGTAGCGCGGGGTTTAGGCACATCCCAGCCGGCCTTATTCAGGCCGTCGACAAGCACATCGCGCCTTTCCGTGTACATCCTGTTAAGTTCTTCCTTCACCTCTTTCGCCCGCTTTAATGCCTCGATGGAAGCCAGCTGTATGGCGGTAAATATCCCCGAATCTATGTTGGACTTCACCTTTGCCAGTCCTTGCAGAACCTTGGCGTTGCCGACTGCCATGCCTACTCTCCAACCGGTCATGTTAAACGTTTTTGAAAGCGAGTGGAACTCTATCCCGACTTCCTTTGCGCCTTCCGCTTCAAGGAAGCTGGGCGGCGTGCAGCCATCGAAACACATTTCCGTATAAGCCGCATCGGAACAAACAATAATATTGAGCTCCTTCGCGAACGCCACCACCTTTTCGTAAAACGCCTTATCACAAACCGCTCCGGTAGGGTTATTGGGGTAGTTTATGTGCATAAGCTTACATCCGGAGGCTATGTCCTTATCTATGCCGTCCAGGTCCGGCAAAAATCCGTTCTCCGCCAGAAGCGGCATCATATGGACCTTCGCGCTGGCAAAGACCGACCCGGAATTGTAAGGCGGATAACCCGGATCGGGTATGAGCACTTCATCCCCCGGATTGATAAAAGCCAAAGGTATATGCGCTATTCCCTCTTTAGAGCCAAGAAGTGGCAGAACTTCCGTGTCAGGATCAAGTTCTATACCGAAACGTGACCTGTACCAGGCGGCCATCTCTTCCCGTAAGATCCTTAGCCCCTTATTCAACGCGTAATTATGTGTTGAGGGGTCCATGCTGGCTTCGTGAAGTTTTTTTATGATAAAATCCGGCGTGGGCGTATCAGGATCGCCGACCCCGAGGTCGATTACCGGGCGCCCTTCATCAATGGCTTCCTGTCTTGCTCTATCTATTTCTTCAAATAAATACGGCGGCAGTTTTTTCAAGCGGTCCGCAAAATCGATCTCCATTTATTCCGTTCTCCTTTCTATTTTAAACCAAGTACGTCCGCCATGCTGTAAAGCCCCGGATCTTTTCCGGCTACAAACTCGGCCGCCTTAAGCGCTCCGGCGGCGAAAACGTCCCGCGACTTGGCGTCGTGCCTTATTTCAAGCTGCTCATATTTTCCGTCGAATATGATGCCGTGATTGCCGATGACCTCGCCTTCCCGGAAGGCCTCGATAGGGGTGTCGACCCCGGAGGCCTCTTTTATTTTCCTGGCTATCATCTTGGCGGTCCCGCTGGGAGAATCCTTCTTATGAACGTGATGAGTCTCGTCGATCTTGATATCAAAATCCTTCCCTAGGACCCTCGCCGTTTCCTTTACGATATTGAAAAGAAGGTTCACGCCGGCAGCCATGTTGGGCGAAAAAACGATCGGGATCGTTTTTGAGGCTTCTTTTATCTTTTCCTCTCCCGCCTCATCGATCCCCGTGGTCCCTATAACCATCGGAACACCGTTCTTCCGGCAGACCTCCAAGTGTTCAAGCGTCGCTTCGGGAAGAGTAAATTCGATCAGGCAGTCAATGCCCCTGCACGCCCCTTCGGTATCGGACGTAACCTTCACGCCGTATTCTTCCTTGCCTACCACGGGATTACCGTCTTTTTCCGTCGCAGAAACGATCTTTATACTTTCGTCCCCGGACGCGAGATCGGCTATGCGTTTTCCCATCTTGCCCGCTATTCCGCTGATTCCTATGCGCAACATGTGGTCCTCCGGTTATTTTATCAACCCGTATTTCTTCAGCACTCCCTCGAGCTTCGCCTTGTTCTCGGGCCGCATCTCGCAAAGAGGCAAACGCCATTCTTCCTTGAGCATCCCCATCATACTCATCGCCGTCTTGACGGGTATGGGGTTCGTCTCTATGAACATCGACTTGCAGAGCTCGAGTATTTCGAAATGTATCGTGCGGCTCTTGTCGACATGCCCGTCCAGGAATGCCTGCACCAGGTCGTGCACCTTACCCGGGATTATGTTCGCCACGACGCTCACGACTCCCATGCCACCCACCGACATGAAGGGGAGCGTAAGGACGTCATCGCCGCTCATAACCGTTATATCACAGAGCGCCCTTATGTCCATGACCTGCTGGGTGCTTCCCGCGGCTTCCTTGACAGCTACGATATTATCGATCTGGGAAAGCCTTGCTATCGTGGACGGGAGAAGCGATATGCCCGTGCGCGACGGCACGTTGTATAGCATTATCGGAATATCAGACGCTTTCGCGATCTCCGAGTAATGACGGTACTGGCCTTCAGGAGTAGGCTTGTTGTAATACGGAGTGATTATAAGAGCTCCGTCGCAGCCCGCCTTCCTGGCGAAAGTCGTAAACTCGATCGCCTCAGCCGTAGAATTAGACCCGGTACCGGCAACAACGGGAACTCTCTTGTCTGAGGTCTCGACCGCGATCTTTATAAGATGTTTTTGCTCCGTTGCGGTCAGCGTGGCGGCTTCCCCGGTGCACCCACAGGGAACGAGACCGTCAGTACCGTTGTCAACGTGAAATTCAATAAGCTTTCTGAAAGCTTTTTCATCGACTTTGCCGCCATCGAACGGCGTAGCCAAAGCAACGTATGATCCTTTAAACATGATTACACCTTCCCTTCATAAACTAAATTTGCATTACCTTCCAGGTATACGTCCGACACCTTCTTTCCGGACATTTTATAATGGACCGTCAATACTTCGCCGCTTCTCGTCTTAAGTTTCACCGGCGGGGATGCCTGGCCAAGAAGGCCCAGAATAATGGCAGAGGCCGTTATGCCGGTCCCGCAGGCCAGCGTTTCGCCTTCAACGCCGCGCTCGTAAGTCCGGACGCTTGCGCCGCTCTCGTCAATGTCGCCTACAAAATCGGCATTTGTCCCTTCGGGTGAAAATAACGAGTGTTCGCGGATCTTACGTCCGATCTCATTCACGGGATAACCTTCAAGGTCATCAACCAGATGCACGACATGCGGAACGCCTGTATCAACATAATGGACATCCACTATGTTCGGACCGATGCCGAGCTTTATCTCAAGCTTTGTATCTTTTGGGTCGCTCATTTTAAGTCTCACGTTGACCCCTTTAACCTCGGCATTTATGATTCCCGCGCCGGTGTCGATCGAAAGCGTCTCCCCCCAACCATTCTCAGCAGCGTAAAGCGCGCTGCAACGCGCCCCGTTCCCGCACATGGTCACTTCAGAACCGTCGGGATTGATTATGCGCATGTGAAAATCAGCGTTACCGGAATCCTCAAGGACCAGCAGGCCGTCAGCGCCAACGGAAAACCTTCTGTTGCACAAGTCCTGCGCTACAAGCGAATAATCAAGCTGGTGGCTGTCAAGTTCGCCGTTTTTATTGTCAATGATTATGAAATCGTTGCCGCTTGCGACGGCTTTTGTGAATACAATATTGTATTTTCTGCTCATTTTATGTCCTTCAGCATCTTTTCGTTGCGGATAAGGTCCTGATGGGATTCCATGTTGCGGATCAATTTTACCTCGTTATTTATCACCATCAGTTCCGCCGGGCGTGGCCGGGAATTATAGTTCGAAGCCATGACGTAACCGTAAGCGCCCGCGCCCATCACGGCAAGATAGCTTCCGGCGACGATCTCGGACAGTTTCCTGTCCAGAGCGAGGTAATCACCGCTTTCGCATATAGGCCCCACCACGTCGTACTTATGAGTCGCTGATTTCTGCTTCACCACGGACAGGATCTCATGATAAGCGTTGTAAAGAGTAGGCCTGATCAGATCGTTCATGCCGGCATCAACTATGGCAAATTTCTTTTTGGTGGCGCCGGTTTTGACATAAAGCACCTTGCAGACCAGAATGCCCGCGTTCCCGACAATAAACCGTCCGGGTTCGAGGATGACCTTGAAGGGCCTGTCTTTCAGCAAGGGAACGATCTTTGAAGCAAGTTCCTGGGCGGTCTTGGCTTTCTCTTCATCGTAATCTATGCCGAATCCTCCTCCTAGATTGAGCCATTTGATCTCGACCTTGCTTCTATCCAGGAAACTCAAGACCTTCTTTATGGTCTCCTCAAAAGGCTTTACCTCGGTTATCTGGGACCCTATGTGAAGATGTATACCTTTTAGATCGACATTGGAATACTTGTTCGCGTTATCGAATACGTCTTCGGCGGTCTTAAAATCTATACCAAACTTCTTCTCTTTTGTTCCCGTAGTTATGTAATCGTGCGTATCCGCGTTAATGTCGGGATTTATGCGAAGAGCCACGTTGGGCTTCTTTTTCAAACGCTTGGCTACCGAATCTATCATTATAAGTTCCGGCACCGATTCCACGTTAAAGAAAAGTATCCCCTTCTTGATGGCCTTTTCTATTTCTTCCTCTGTCTTTCCTACGCTGGCGTAAACAATGCGTTCGGGAGGACAGCCGACCTTAAGGGCCTTGAAGAGCTCACCGCCGGAGACTATGTCAAGACCCGCTCCGGCATTTACCAGAAGTTTGCATATGTTCAGGTTCGAGTTGGATTTCATCGAAAAGCAGATGAGAGGGTCTATTTCCCTGAACGCCTCTTTGATCTTCTGGAAATGGTCAACGATCGTCTTAAAGCTGTAAAGATAAAACGGCGTGGGGAATTCCTCCACGATCTCCGTAATGGGCACATCCTCACAATGCAAGATCTCATTTTTGTAATGGAATTCGTGCATGTTTCTCCTTTATTTTTATTGAGACTATGATTTACGCGCATTTTGTGCGCGTAAATCATCTGGTCGAATTAAACCCCACACCCAGGGTTATCTGGGTGTGGGGTCAGGTTCGGACTTACAACTTGTGTCGCTTCGCTCCATAAGTTGTGTCCTCACTTAAGCTTCTTTTTCCAGGCGGCGATCTCTTTCTTGACAAATTCAGGATTGGTGCCACCGGCTGTCTTTTTCATCTTCACTGAAGTCTCGGGATTGAGATAGCCGTAAACATCTTCTTCCAGTTTTTCCGAAAATCCCTTAAGTTCCGATATGGAAAGATCCGATATATTTATGCTCTTTTCGATACAGTGCCTGACGATGCCGCCGACGACATCGTGCGCGTCCTTAAACGCCACGCCCTTGCGGACCAAGTACTCCGCCAGATCTGTCGCGTAGATGAATTCATCTTCAAGGACCTCGGCAGCGCGCTCTTTCTTGAGTTTAACGGTCTTCACCAGTCCCGCCATTATTTCCAGTTCGGCCGAAACCAGTTCTACCGACTCGAACAGGGGCTGTTTGTCCTCCTGGAGATCCCTGTTGTAAGTCTGCGGGAGCCCCTTCAAAAGAATAAGCAGTGAATTTAGCGCGCTTATGACTTTTGAAGCTTTTCCGCGGAAAAGTTCCAGTACGTCCGGATTCTTTTTCTGCGGCATAAGGGAACTTCCGGTGCAGTAATCTTCTCCGAGTTCCAGGAATCCGAACTCCGAAGTGCTGTACAGGATGAAATCCTCGCTTATCCTTGACAGGTGCACTGCTACAAGGCTCAGCGCGGCCACGACCTCCACTATAAAGTCCCTGTCGCTTACCGCGTCGATGCTGTTGGCGGAAATATTACTGAAATTAAGTTTCTCCGCGACAAACTTCCTGTCCAGTTCAAGAGCGGAACCCGCGAGCGCCCCCGAACCCATTACGGAAACATCGCACCTGCGTCCGGCGTCCTCGAACCTTTCTTTATCGCGCTCGAACATCTCGACGTATGCCATGACCTGGTGAGCAAAGATAACCGCTTGCGCCCTGTTAAGATGCGTGTAGCCGGGCACGATGATGTCAGACGTCCTCTCGGCAAGACCTAAAAGGGCCTTCTGCAAGCCTGTGATGAGCCCTATTATATGCTTAACACTGTCCTTGCAGTAAAGCCGGACGTCGTTAACGACCTGCTCATTACGCGACCTGCCGGTATGCATCTTCTTGGCGGCTTCAGGGGTCTTCTCTTCCACGTACGCCTGTATCGCCGAGTGGATATCCTCGTGGCCCGAGGCGACCCACTCGCCCTTTTCTATTTTTCCGGAAAGCTCATCAAGAGCGCCGACGAGGGCGTCTTTTTCTTCCCTGGAGACAAAACCGCACTTAGAAAGCATTTCCACGTGGACTTTACTGCTCAAGCAGTCGTATTTAGCGAGAATCTTGTCTACATCAAGGCTTGAGGTAAATTCCATGACACGGGGATCCATGTTCTTCTTTGAAAACCTTCCGCCCCATAACTTGCTCATTCCTAGCTCCCTTGTTATTAAACTTCAATGTCATCCCGGAAACTGCCGAAGGCAGTTATCCGGGATCAAATCAAAATACTTACAGTTTATGGATCCCGGGTCTCGGCCTATGGCCTCGCCCGGGATGACGTTCGGCTTTATAGCTTACGTCGCTATGCTCCGTAAGTTATAGCCTTGCGTCACTTATACGGCATTGCCCAAAGGTCGATAAACCCTTTCGCGAGCGACTGGTCAAAGATGTCACCTTCACCGTAAGTCGCAAGCTCCAGCTTGTAGCGCGATTTCGGGCTCTTCCTTCCGGCAATAGTAACGTTTCCCTTATAAAGCTTCAGTTTGACGTCTCCGGAAACCCTCTCCTGAGTCTTGTCAATAAAAGAGTCCAGGCCCGCCTTAAGCGGCGCGAACCACAGGCCGTAATAGACCATCTCGGAATACAACCTGGAGACTCCTTCCTTGTACCGGCGTGTCTCCCTGTCCAGCACGAGCTCTTCAAGGGCAGTATGCGCCGCGTGCAGTACCGCCGAAGCGGGTGCTTCGTATATCTCACGGGACTTGATGCCGACGAGACGGTCTTCCACCATGTCCACGCGGCCGACCCCGTGTTTGCCGCCGAGTTTATTGAGCTTTTCGACGAGCTGGACGGGACCGTACTTCCTGCCGTTAATAGCGACGGGTACACCCTTTTTAAAACTGACCTTTACGTACTCCGCTTTCGCGGGAGCTTTCTCGGGTTTCGAAACGGATATGTACGTGTTGGCGGGCGGCTCGAACCACGGATCTTCGAGCTTGCCTCCTTCTACGCTTATGCCCCACAGGTTCCTGTCTATGCTATAGACCTTTTCCTTCGTCTGCTCGATGGGCAATTTATGTTTTTTCGCGTAATCTATCTCGGCCTCGCGCGTGGTAAGCTCCCATTCGCGTACCGGCGCGATTATCTTAAGATGCGGGGCTTTAAGATGAAACGTCACTTCGAACCTTACCTGGTCGTTGCCTTTCCCCGTACAGCCGTGAGCGACAGTATCGGCCTTCTCTTTTTTTGCGATTTCGACCATCGCGTCCGCTATCAGGGGCCTCGAAAGAGCCGTGGCCAGGTTGTACTTGCCCTGGTAAACGGCCCCCGCCTTAAGCGCCTTAAAGACGTAGTCCGTTATGAACTTCTTGCGAAGATCGCCTACGATACACTTTTTAGCGCCGATCTTACTGGCGCGTTTGCGCGCGCTTTCGGCTTCCTGGCCCTGCCCGACATCGGCCATGTAGCAGACAACTTCGTATCCCCTTTCCAGGAACCACTTCAACGCAACGGAAGTATCTAGTCCGCCGGAATATGCCAGTATTATTTTTTTCTTCGCCATGCTTAACTCCTTTACGATAACAATTTCAGTAGGATCGCCTTCTGAACGTGCATCCGGTTTTCCGCCTGATCGTAAACAATTGAATTTTTCCCGTCGATAATGTCCGTGATCTCCTCACCCCGGTGCGCGGGCAAACAATGCATGATAAGCGCGTCCTTTTTCGCTACGCTCATCAGATCTTCGTTCACCTGGTATGGACTAAAATCCCGAAGGCGTTTTTCCCTCTCAGCTTCCTGTCCCATGCTGACCCAGACGTCCGTATAGACGATATCACTGTCCTTAACGGCATCGTGCGGATCGTTAAATATCTGTATGGAAGCTTTCTTTTTTGACGCCGTCTCCACGGCTTCATCATATATATCCGCGCTGGGACGATAACCCGGGGGTGTGGCGACTTTCATGCTGACGCCCAACTTCGCGCATACTATCAACAGCGAATTAAGAACGTTGTTGCCGTCGCCCACGTAAGATACAACGACCTTTTTAAGCTTTTTCTTCTCGGCTATGGTAAAAATATCACCCAGCGCCTGACAAGGATGTACAAGGTCGGACAGCCCGTTTATCACGGGAACGTCCGAATAATGCGCCAGGTCCACAACGTCCTGGTGCGAATAAACACGCGCCACTATACCGTCCACGTAACGGGACAAAACATGTCCGACGTCTTTCACCGGTTCCCTATCGCCCATCTTTATCTCTTGAGGACTGAGGTACAGCACGTAGCCCCCAAGATGGACCATTGCCACTTCAAACGATATCCTGGTGCGGTTCGACGGTTTCTGGAATAAAAGAGCCAGCGTCTTATCCTTGAACTTACTCCTCCGGGACAAAGGCGCCTTTTTCAGCCTGCCGGCAAGCTTTAGGATATCGAGTATTTCTTTGGAAGTAAGGTCATTCAAGCTTACTAGATCTTTCATTTTCATATCTTCTCCAATACTTTTGTTATTTTTTCCAGGGCCATGTCTATTTCCTCTTTCTTGACCGTGAGCGGCGGCATGATCCTAAGAACATTTTTCTGTGTGCAGTTTATTAAAAGCTCCTCTTTCATACATTCTTCCGCAATATTGGAAGCGTCTTCCATATCCATCTCTACGCCTATCATCAGGCCCTTACCCTTTACGGACTTGATAGCCGGATTTGTCTTTTTTAATTCTTCTATTTTACCTACAAGGTATTCTCCCATCTTTACCGTGTTCTCCAGGAGGTTCTCTTCTTCCACGGCGTCAAAAACACCCAGCGCGGCGGCGCAGACTATGGGGCTTCCGCCAAAAGTGGACGCGTGAGAACCGGCCGGAAGAACTCCCGCGTGTTTTTCCGCCACTACAAGAGCGCCTATCGGCAGGCCTCCGCCGAGAGACTTCGCCAGCGTCATGGCGTCCGGCTCTATGCCGTAATGTTTATAAGCGAACATCTCACCCGTCCTGCCCATGCCCGTCTGCACTTCGTCCACGATCAAGAGGATGTCTTTTTCCCGGCAGATCCTGCTTAACTCGCTCATGTATTTCTCGTCCGCTACGTTAATGCCGCCCTCGCCCTGGATGGGTTCGATGATGACCGCCACGGTCTTATCAGAAACCGCATCTTTAAAGGCGTCAATATCGTTAAAGGGGACGTGCTTGAACCCTTCCGGAAGCGGGGCAAACCCTTTCTTCACCTTCTCCTGCCCGGTAGCCGCCAGCGTCGCGAGCGTCCGGCCGTGGAAAGACTTTTCCATGGTTATGATCTCGTACCTTTCCGGATAACCATACCGGCGGGCGAGCTTTATCGCGCCTTCGTTGGCCTCAGCACCGCTGTTGGAAAAAAAGACTTTCCCGGCAAAAGCGTGCTTTATTATCCTTTCGGCCAGGACCGGTTGGACTTCACTGTAAAAATTATTCGAAACATGAAAGATCTTTTCCATCTGTTCTCGCATCCTGGCGACAACCTTCGGATGACGGTGACCGACGCCGCTTACTGCCCATCCCGGGAAAAAATCCAGATATTTTTTCCCGTCGATGTCTTCCGCCCATATGCCGTCGCCTTTCACAAGACACAGGTCCTGCCGGGTGTACGTGGAAAGCACGTACTTGTCATAAAGTTTTTTTACTTCGTTCAGGTTCATCTTACCCCTTCACTATCTCCGTTCCGATACCCTTATCGGTGAACATTTCAAGTAAAAGCGCGTGCGGCAGATCTGCCTCGACTATGTGCGATTTGCGCACGCCGCCCTCAAGCGCATGCAGGCACGCCTTCGTCTTCGGAAGCATTCCTCCTTCTATGACGCCTTTCTCGATGAGGACGTTGGCCTCTTCAAGCGTCAGTGAATGATACAACGATTCCGGATCATTTTTGTCCCTCATTACGCCGCGGACGTTCGTAAGAAGAACGAACTTCTCCGCGTCAAGGGCTATCGCGAGCCTGCTCGCCGCTTCATCCGCGTTAATGTTATACACTTCGTCGTCGCTCCCTTTGCTGACGGGGCTCACTACCGGTATCACATTGGTATTGATGAGCCTCTCGAGCACCGTCGTGTCTATCGCTGAAATGTTACCCACGTATCCCAGTTCATCGCCCTTCTCATGCCTGGTCGCCTGTATCATGTTGTTCTCTTTGCCGCTCAGCCCGAAAGCTTCGGCCCCGAAACGTTTGATCACGGCCACAAGCTCCCTGTTTACTTCCGTCAGTACCGAATCTATGACTTTTATGGCCTTTTTGCTCGTTATCCTCAGGCCTCCGACAAATTTGCTCTCCATGCCGGCTTCTTTCAATTTCTCCGTTATGTTAGGACCGCCACCGTGCACCAGAACGGGTTTCATGCCGGCATACCGCATGAAAACAATATCCTGGAGAACGCGATCCCTGACTTGCTTTTTACCAAGCGAGCTGCCGCCGTACTTGATGACGACTACTCTGCCGAAAAACTTCTTTATGTACGGCAACGCTTCGATCAGAACTTTACTTTTTTTAATCGCCTCTTCCATCAGCTTCTCCGATTTACGTCGTGTAATACGAGTTTATGGAAATATACCTTTTCGAGATGTCACAGGTATACAAAACCCGTTCCGCTTTTCCGGAATGCAGGTTGACCTCTATATCAACGTTTTTCTTCTTGAACACTTTAGTGGCCTTGCCGGCCCTCGGGGTAGTACCTTTCCCCTTTTTGAAAAATACTATCCCGTCCAATATTATTTCCATTTTGCCGGGATCAAATGCGACGCCGCTTGCCCCCACCGAGGAGGCCACACGTCCCCAATTCGGATCCCCGCCGTGAACGGCGCACTTTACAAGGAGCGAATTCGCGATAGCGCCAGCCGCTTTTTTCGCGTCGGATTTGCTCTTGGCCCCCTTGACGCGAACTTCTATGAATTTACTCGCGCCTTCCCCGTCCTTGACGATCATACCGGCCAGGGTCTTGGTCACGATGTCCAGATTTATTCGGAACCTCGTAAATGAGGCGCTTGCTTCAGTGATGGTCGGGTTGTTTGCTTTGCCGTTTGCAAGAAGCATGACGGTGTCGTTCGTGCTCATATCACCGTCCACGGTTATCGCGTTAAACGAAACGTCAGTACTCTCGTGAAGCGCCATCTTGAGAGCTCCTGCTGTTATGTTCGCGTCGGTCAGAACGTATGCGAGCATTGTCGCCATGTTCGGATTTATCATACCGGCACCCTTCGCCACACCGGTGATGGTAACCTTTTTGTCTCCCACGGAAAATGCGCGCGAAGTGACCTTGTGAAAACGGTCCGTGGTCATTATCCCGTCAACCGCTTCGGCAAGTCCTAGCGGGGAAAGGCCAGCGACCAGCTTGGGGATACCTTTGACGACCGGTTTCATCGGCATCCGCACCCCGATGACACCCGTAGATGAAACATGCACCATGTCTTCCGGGATGTTCAGCGCAGATGAAGTCACGCTCACCATCTTTTTCGCATCTTTAAGACCGCGCGTTCCCGTCATACAGTTGGCGTTGCCGCTGTTAACGACCACCGCCTGCGCGTAATTGCTTTTTTTCAGTTTCTCTACGCCGAGGATCACGGGCGCCGCTTTTGATTTATTTGTAGTGAAAACGGCCGCGCACTTGCATGGCTTCACGGAATAAAAAAGTGAAATGTCCTTCCTCTTCTTTTTTATGCCGCAGTGTATCCCGTTCGCGAGAAATCCTTTTGGTAATTTATGCTTCATAATAGTCCCGCTGTCTCGTCCAGGCCGAGCATGATATTCATGTTCTGAACAGCCTGCCCACCGGCGCCTTTCATTAGATTATCTATTACCGAAACTAT
>JBAROI010000121.1:0-2146 GCA_049642015.1 Candidatus Omnitrophota bacterium
TGACCTTCTCCCCTTCTTCCAGGGCTCCGCGGAACTTAACGTTCTCTTCAATTAGTTCTTTTGTTTCAAAATCCGCGTCCTCCCTAAACGTCCTCAGCAGGGAGCTGATCTGCGCGTCCGTCAGGGGCTCGTGCACTTCAGCGCTTGTCTGCAGCTGGCATAGGGAAATAGCAACGTCCTTGTAGATCATGTCGAACCTTTCGATGGTCTCCAGCCCTAACTTTCTGGTCTTCTCGGAAATCCTGTTCTCCAAACCTTCTCCTTCTCCTTTAGGCGTAGCTACGATTATCTGCGTACAGTTGCCGTGTTTTCTCGTGGACCTGTTTCGGTCGTTCAGCACTATGTAAAATATATCTTCGCCTATCTCTATCGCCTCTTTTGCGGAGTTGAAAAGCTGCCAGGTATCAAAGATCTCTTTGTAAAGCCCTGCGCCATGATGCACTCTTGGATCATCCTTGAACATGCTATGCCAGCATTCTCTCGCGAACTCTTCCGGGATAGGAGTTACGCCTTCAAATTCTTCAGGCAATTCTTTTCCCAGTAAGCTAATGAACTGATTTTCGGCCCTTACTCTCTCCAGGAGCCTCTCTTCCCCTTCCTCTAATGTAAACTCGCGTGCCTGCTGTCCTGAGGTAAGATGCTGGACTCCCGCTATTACAAGAAAACCGATGAACAGTACGGCAATAACAGACGGCGGCAAGCCGAAAAAGGACATTCCCGCGAACGCTGCGCCTTGCGAAGAAGCGCCGGCACCTTTTATCAACCAGTAAATAAACCCGAGCGTAACAGGTATCCCGATAATGGGTGAAACAGAAATAATACCACTTGGTCCGGATCTATCTTCAGTGGATATTTTTTTGAGCGTTTCCGCTACCTCTTCCCTCACTTCGGGATCGGAATGTTCTTCCAATTTCCTTAAGGGCCTGATCGCCTTTTTCGCCTTGGGGCCAATGTCTCCAAGAGCCAAGACAGCGGCAAGTACAACATTCACATTATTATCGCGCAATGCTCTTATTAAAGGCTTTATGGCTCTCTTATCGCTCATACCCCCGAGATCCCTTGCGGCGCATATACGTGTTCCCGACTCGCCGGCCTGCAGATCCGCAAGACCCTTAAGCAGGGGGAGTGGATATTTTGATATTCTTCTGCTCACTATTGCATAATAGATGACCGCCAAGATCAAAGCTACGCCAAATCCCGCCAATGCTAATAGTGCCCAAGTTTTCCATTTCGGCCCAAAGTACTTTCTTGCCATGGCGATCTTGTACTCCCTGAGCCTGTCCGGGGCGGCTTCCTGGGTGATGGATTCCAGCATACTTACTTTTTCCGTGTCTCCCTCGTTTAAAGCACGGTCCAACATTCCGATAAACGCTTCAGGGTCTCTCCGGCAAAGAGCAATAAGCGTATCTTTCGCCAATTCCGTTTCCGCCTGATCATCACTGGACAATCTTCCTAACAATAGATCAGCTGCAGGCTCACCCATCCCGGCTAACTCACCGATAAACGCTTCAGGGTCTCTCCGGCAAAGAGCAATAAGCGTATCTCTTGCCAATTCCGTTTCCGCCTGATCATCACTGGACAATCTTCCTAACAATAGATCAACGGCAGGTGCACCCATCCCGGCTAACTCATCTAAATATCTGCGTTCTATCCTCCATACTTCAATACACAGGAGGATCTTTTCTTCATCAGTCCGCGGTGTCCAGCCGCGGCCGAGAAGAATTTGAGCGGCGATATGCCGTTCAAAACTATTGGTGCCTTTCAGCGTCCTGACCGATCCGGAAATCCCTCCTTCTGCCGGACTTCCTTCCGGCCTGACGCGTAAACTCCGCCTTACTCTTTCGGCCTTGTACCCGCTGAGCCTGTCCGGCGCGGCTTCCTGGGCGATAGATTCCAGCATTCCCACTTTCCCGTTATCTCCCTTGCTTAAGGCCTGGTCTATCATTCCGATAAGCGCCTCAGGGTCTCTCCGGCAAAGAGCAATAAGCGTATCCCTCGCCAATTCCTTTTCTGCTTCATCATCGCCGGACAATCTTCCTAACAATAGATCAACGGCAGGTGCACCCATCCCGGCTAACTCATCTAAATATCTGCGTTCTATCCTCCATACTTCAATACACAGGAGGATCTTTTCTTCATCAGTCCG
>JBAROI010000134.1:0-2095 GCA_049642015.1 Candidatus Omnitrophota bacterium
TCCCCGGTAAATTCCTCAAAGGCCGTCTTAAAGCTATGTCTTACAGGCATCGGAACTCCGCGATCGATCAGCATAGTCTCCAGAATAAATCTGGATCTACTCTCTGCGCTCTTTGATGTCTTTACCGTCATGCCTCCCGCGACAAGTATCGGCACCTCCGAAAGAAGGACTTTCTTCTCTTCGGCCATCTGTTTTAAGCGGCTGCTTAAAAGGGGGGCGGCGATCTTCTCCAAAAACGATACGACGGCCCTCACGCTCCCATCAGTGATATCCATAAAGCGGACCGGATCCGCATCATCATCCGATCCCGCAGAAGATAATTCCTTCAGTCGATCGATAACTTCGCCAGGAAATCTTCCATTCGCGCGGATATCTTCACACCACCCGTCGTGTTCTTCTTTTGAGTTAACCGCGATCTTTTCACTGCCGTCTTCATAACGGACCAGGTAAACGTAGTACTTCAAATGGTCGGCAAGACAAGGGATAACAAAAAGCCTTCCCGGTTTTTTCGAACCGGACTGCTCTTTTAATTCTACTTCTTCAGATTCCGAAAAACACACGATGTATTCCCCTGAACTCATATTTAATTTTGAATGGACTATGGAGGGATCACGCCTGACAGAATTCGCTAAAAGTGTGCCTAAAAAGACCTCCTCACGCACACTATCATCTGCTATGGGGTTGGATGGAAGCTGTACAGAAAGGTTCTCAGCTGAATAAGCTAAAGTGGAATTAAAAAAGGTAATTACTACTAAAACTGATATAAGTCTGGCAAACTTCCTTGCGTAAAGCTTCTTCACAAATACTCCTTTTACCGCCAAGCTTGCCAAGCTTATACTTACTTTTTATGGATTTAACTGCTATTAATTTAACACAAAGGTAGATTTCAGGCAAGGAAAAATTCTGACTATTTGAAATACTAACAGCGGGTTATAGTGACCTGAGAACTGCTAACCTTGACTTTCTAAAGACATCAAAACTCTTGTAATCTATTTTTTCAATTTTAATTACCTTTAGCCCTCTAAGTACTTTTATTAAGTCTTCTGGGTTCTTTACATCCGCATCGGTTAACTGATTTAACATATCTCTTACGAGATCAAACAAAGGACCTTCTAGATATCCCGTACGTTTCAGTTCCCCTAAAAGAACACCAAGCTCCATGAACATATCTGCATCCACCAATTGATCTTTATCCTTGGTTATTCTTAAAACGCCAGCTATTCCGGGAGTTTCATAATAATTCCTGGCCGTGTTTTCGTCCATCTTTTCTTCACTTATAACTATAACTTTCTGAGGTTCAAGGCCCTCCCCTCTTGCGGCCTCGAACATTTCTGAAGCGTCTGCTGCAGCAAGAGTAGCTTCCAGTCCTTCCGCTTTGGGATCGTCCGCTCCCACTGCTATATCTTGGTTAAATATATACCCTTCTACCATAACCCCTACTCTTCTTTCGATAAGCCTTGTGGCATTTCTGGTGACATTATTCATAGTGCTTCTCTGCTTAATATACTCATCTTCGGGAAGACCTACATGAACAGATGTCGGCGCCAGGCCTCTTGGTGTTCCCTCTCCGAATTTCTTGGTCAACTGTTTCTGTTCCTCCAGTTTTACATGGCTAAAGATATCTCCGCCCGGATCCGAGTGGTGCTCAGGGGCTACGTTTTCCAATTCCTCAGGATCCATAATATCCGCTATTATTGAAGCGTTGAGAGAAGTGAGGGCATTATATCCATTATGCATCATTTCAACATGTGTTATATTCCCGTGAGACAGGCGAAAGCGTTCATCTGCCTCAAGATGCTCATGTCGTATCAAATGTGCAATTAATTCTGTATCCGTAAGATAGGCCCAGCTATTCCTTTGCGAGTTAACCAATATTATTAGCCTGTCACCTTCCATATAGCTTTGTGCCAAAACGATATTGTCCCCAAGGTCAGCTTCCCAGATCTCGACTTTGTCCGGATCTATTGAACCTGTCCTTGCTATTCTATCTGCAACAGCCTCCAGGTCCTCTATTTCTGCTTTTGTCATTCTTTCCACAACTTTGGCCTTGGTGGACGTTCTTTCCCGGCCTCTGACGCCAAAAGAAATGATATCT
>JBAROI010000148.1:0-4190 GCA_049642015.1 Candidatus Omnitrophota bacterium
ACGGCGGTTTACGAACTAAGGCAGGACAGCGGGTACAGTGGAACAGGCGGGAACGTAGAATTTCCCTCGGGTTCCGGGAATACATATAATGTCACGGTGTCCGGGAGCACTATTACGTCCACCGGGACGGTAACTGACTTTTCGCGCACCATTGAGGTCGATTTTGCGATATCGGGAGCGAGTGCTCCCTACACGGTAAGAATAAATACCTGGAAGGAAATTTAGTGAAGTATTCGGAGCTTGACCCCCAAAAAGGCATCATCGGCATATCGATCGGCCCTGAAAAGGTTTTTATTACCTGCCTTAATTATGCTGACCGGAAATGGGAGATCGAAAAATCAATATCCGTTGATATCGCCCCGGATATGGTCCGGAATGGGATCATTACCGATGTGCAAGGGCTTGCCCTGGCCTTGAAAAAAACCGTCAAAGACAACGATATCAAGGCCAGGCAGGTGTTCGCCGGCATTTTTGATTTTGGCGCGATGATGCGCGAGGCAAAAATACCGGAAATGCCGAAGGCCCAGATGAAAGAGGCGCTCAAGACGGAAGTGGACAAATACATGTTAGGCGGGACAGAGGCCATAATCGATTATTATCCTCTGGAGAAAGAAAAAGTCTTCTTTGTTGCCATAAAAAAGGATGCAGCCACTACGCTTCTTGACACCATGGAAAAAGCGGGCCTGAATCTGATCGGTATAGATGTATTTCCCTTTGCGGCGCTGCGCGCTTTGGGCCGGGGTCCGTTAGATAGTAAACATCTAACGGACCGGGGAAATATCGATCTTTTCTCAAAAAAATCCGCGATATTGGTTCTAGCCAGTAAGAAGAAGACAGATATAAGCGTTATCAAGGAAGGCGCCATTGCTTATTCACGGAGCACTGACACTTCTGAGGTTTCGGAATTAACGAAAGAGATCAGGATCACAAATGCTTACTGGGAGGAACTGTTTCCGGATTTCCCCATAGAAAAAATAGTCGTTTTAGGGGATGGCGAGAAGGAAAAGAACCTCCACGAGAAACTGCCGAAGGACCTGGGAAGTATAGAACAGGGCAAATCTCTCGGGGCGGAGCCTTCCGATTTTAATCTTTCACGGACTGCGAGCATAGGTTTAGCGATGAGGGGCAGGGAAGAAGAGCACTCTTTCGATATCAACCTCCTTCCCCCGGAGAAGTCCATGAGAATAGAGCTTGAAAAGAAGCTGCTGCTCTCCGTTATTTCGGTTTCAACGATTTTACTCATTTTGTCCATAGCAAGTCTCATGCTCTCGGTGACGTTTAATTCTTATGAAAGGAGATTAAGGCCGATCAAGAAAGAACTTGCCTTATCGCCGGACTTGCTGGCCAAGGTAGAAAAGATAAACGAAGAAAGGCTGTATATTCTTGACACCCTGAACCAGAAGAAAGAGTACATTGCCCGAATGAGAATAACCCCTTGGCCTCAAATTTTGACGGACATTAAGAATTCCATCCCCGATGACGTGTGGCTTAACGAAATTTCCGCGGAAGATGAAAACGCTGTTTCGCTGCGAGGAAGAGCATATTCGCAGGATGGCGTGTATAAATATGTGCATCTTTTGGCTTTTTCTGATTATTTCCAGGAACCCAAACTGGCGTTTATAAGGGGCAAGGAAAAAGAGGGACGTTCAATGTTTGATTTTAATATAATCTGCCCCCTGGCGGAAAAGAGCGTTTCGAAAAAATGAAGATCGATAAAGAAAAAATTATAGCTATTACGGCCCTGGTTGTTTTGACCGTGCTGCTTTATGGCCTGTTTCTGGCCCCCCAGAGGAAGAGAGTGAAAGCCATCCGTTCGCAGTATATGGCCGCAAAGAAACTTCTCAGGGTGCGGGGAATAAAAGGGGACACCCTGGGGACGCTTAAAAGCGAAAACAAGGCGTGGATGGAAAAATTAGATGAAAGTGAAAAGAAATTTCTAACATGGGATGAAGTCAACTTATTTTTAAATGACCTGACCCGGCTGGCTGAAGACTCCGGAAATAAATTAGAAGCCGTAGATCCGCTGGAGAGGAGCGTGCCGGTTGAGTTTGGTGTTGAAAAAATGTTCGTTGAAGTGACTATAACCGGCAGCTATTCTTCGATAATAGATTTCCTGAAAATTCTTACGGACGGCAAAAAGCTGATAAATATCACCGATATCGGGATAGAAAGAGAAAAAGCCGAATCCAAGGATTTGACGGCGTCGCTTGTGCTGACGCTATTTATCATTGAAAGTAAACGCGGGCAGTTATGAAAATAGAGGACCTACAAAAGAAGCTCAATAAAATGAGCAATAAGGAGAAGACAAGATCAGGACTTCTTGTAGCAGCCATTATAATATTGGCGTTTATACTGATCGCCAACTATAGAAGAGGGCAGAAAGCAATAACGTTTAAAAAGATCGGCAAAAAGGGGGTGGCTGTTGTTGAAAGGCTGAAGGGGCCTGGGGTAAAGAAGGCAAGAAAAAAGAAGCCTACAAAGATCCAGGCCATGTTGAGGGAAGTCGGTCGTGAAGACCCATTCCTTCAGCCCAGCGAAAGGAGGACGACGGTTCGACCGGTCCGCGCGGAATTGTATCTCTCAGGCATTGTGTCCGATGGCAGGAGGTCCCTGGCCATCATAAACGATATGCTTGTAGGCGAAGGAGACATGATAGAAGATAAGAAAATAATCAAGATCAAAAGCAGGAGTGTTGTAATAAGGGACGGTGAAAGAGAATATACGCTGAGACTGGGAGGATTCGAGTCTCAAAAAGGGGGTAAATAATATGTGGTGGCTCACTTTAGTCGGCGTGATATCAATAGCCTTGAGTTTTTTCTATTTTTTCCGACCAGAACAAGTTAAAACGATGGACCGGGTAGGAAGTAAGATCGTTATGAGCACGGAAAAGTTGCTTGAAAAAAGAGTAATGATCGGGATCGTATGTCTTATTGCCGGTATATTTCTGGTGTATGCCGCGTTCTGGTGGTGGTAATTTTTTGCAAAACTAAAATTTGAGGTGACCAATGGGCATAATGACCGTATTGTCATACGCTATAAAAGTATGTGTCAGCGCCGGGATCATATGGCTGTCGATCGCCATCGTCGACAGGGGTAACTACCGCAATAAACTGAAGAACGCTTTCATTGCTGCCCTTATCCTTACGATATTGGGATACACGCCTTTCGCCTGGATTTTCGGACTTGTAGTTTGGGTATTTATACTTGTAAATTGGTACAGTATTGGATTTTTCAAGTCTTTCCTGTGCGTTGTTGTCTACGCGATCATCTTTTTCTTGTTGAATATCGTTCTTGCCGCGGCGCTCGTTGGCGGTGCCTTCACGGTCGCAAAAATGGCCGATACAAGTATGTATAAAGAGAGGTGGACCGAAACGCGTGAAGGTTTCAGGACAGTGCTAATGAAGCTTCCTGCATCCTTGCGGAAGATCCTTGGCATAAAAGGAGGGGCCGGTCCGATGGAAGAAGGTATACCCGCCAAGAAAGTCAGGATCCACCTGAAGAACGGGAGAGAACTTCTGGTTACGATATTAATGGAGGGGAAAAAGGGCCTGCTTGTAGACATCGCGAACGGAAGATCAGAAGTCGTTATCCGGAAGGATACAATAGAGCGCATAGTGGAGTAATTATAACTTCACGATCGAATATCCCAAGCCGGATCAATTACCGCCCGGGCTTTCCACGCAGAGCCAAGATATGAAGTACAAACTGGTCGTTTTTGACATCGACGGGACTATTACCCGGCATATATCGAGCTGGAGATATATCCACGAAAAGCTCGGACTATGGGACATCTTAGCCAAAAAATACCAGGATCAGTTCCTCGCCGGCAAAATAAGCTACCGCAGGTTCTGCGAGCTTGACGCGGCCCACTGGAAGGGTATAGAGGCTAAAAAACTGCACGACATATTTAAACACGTAAAGTATTCAAAGAATGCCAGGAAAGCCATAAAAAAATTAAAGAAAGCCGGGTTCAAGCTGGCAGCGGTATCAACCGGCCTGCAATTTGTGGCCGAAAGGGTAAAAAAGGAACTGGGATTTGACTATGTCGTAGGAAACCGCCTTAATGCGCGCGGCGGACGGTTGACCGGAGGGGTCACGATAAATATAAGCCACGGGGCGAAGGGCAAAACCCTCAGGACGATCCTCAAACGCTTTAAATTAAAGCCCCACGAGATGATAGCCGTGGGCGA
>JBAROI010000159.1:0-8006 GCA_049642015.1 Candidatus Omnitrophota bacterium
CACCTGTCTATCGCTTCCATGATCTTGTTCCGCTTGAGCGTTTCCGCGATATCCTCCATGAACTCTTCGGTATTTATGCGCGACTGGTACAGCCGCCACATCCTTTCCAGAAAAACAGCCAGTGCTATAACCGAGCACAAAAGAATGAGAAACATCAACGGCCCGCCTTTAATTATCAAACCCCACATATCTTTTCCTCCTTTAATGAGCACATGATTTACGAGCATAATAGTACGAGTAAATCATTCGTGCGAATTAAACCCCACACCCAGAATTACCTGGGTGTGGGGTGAAGTTCGGTCATGTAACTTACGGCGCTTTGCGCCGTAAGTTACGACCTCACATCACTTAGTAAATTTTTTTAACACTTTTATGCGCCCTTTCGCGCGCTCGGCTTCCCGCCCTTCCCCTTCAGCTAACTTCTTGTAGATCGTGAGGGCTCTTTTGTTGTCGCCGAGCTTTTCCATAAGTTCCGCGCATTTCAGCCGGGCCCGGGTAACCCAGAACCCGCCTCGTGGATACTTGTATTCAACTTCCATGTATTCTTCTACTGCCTTCTTTTCCATTCCTTTTTTCTCGTAGCTCTCCGCGATATCAAACTGTATTTGCGCGTTGGTCTCTGAATTTTCCCCGGTCAAAGCCATCTTGAAATATCCGATCGCAAGATCGTATTTTTCCGTGGCCTTCAGGATCGTCCCTATCCTGTTGTTGGCAATGTTTGTTATTTCGCTGTCCGGATACTTCCGGATAAGGGTCCTGTAACGGACTATCGCGGCTTTGTGTTTTCCTTCTTTCTTCAAGATGTCGCCTATTGTCAGTATCGCCTGCGGAACCCATTTGCTGTCCGGACGATCTTCCAGCATTTGCTCGAACTGCGCGATGCTTTCGCCTGTCTCGCCGCTATCATAGAATACCCACCCCAGCCAATAAGCCGCATCGTCAGCAAATGAGCTTGAGGGGTATTCTTCCAGGACTTCTGAAAAATATTTACGGGCATTTTTAAAATCGGCTTTGCTGTAGTAATATTCCCCGAACCAGAATTTTATACCGGGAGCAAAAGAACTGCCCTCGCCTTCCTTAAGTATCTGATTGAAGATCTCAAGCGCCTTTTTCTCCTGGTTCATCTTGTAGTATGTCCATCCCAAATGATAACGGCTCCGGAAGATCGCCCCTTTATCCGCTGAAGATGAAAGGATCTGCTTATAGATCTTCGCTGCCTGCGCGTACTGGCCGTCATTGTATAAAGAATTCGCCCTCTGCAGCACGGCTTCATCGACAAGGTCGCTTTTTGGAAGTTTTTTGATTATTTGATCGAACTGGCTCGCGGAAGTCTGGTAATCGCCCTTGCGCGAATACAAAACACCCAGCTGGTAATAAGCTTTGTCGATAAGGGACGAGCCCGGAAAATTCACCACCAGGGACTGGAACGTAAGAATAGCGGCGTCTTCCCGACCTATCTCCGCTAATATCGATCCCGCCTGATACTGGGCGTAATCCGCCCAGATGCTTTCCGGATAATCTCTCAACACCCTGTCGTAAACATCTATGGCTCTTTCTTTCTCTCCGCGGCCGTGAAGGATCCCTCCTATTCCGCACAGGGCGCTTACTACCAGGTCCTCCCTGTCAGATGTCTCCACCGTAATGTCGTATTCCTCGAGCGCCTTGCCTTCATCTCCCTCGCTAAGATATGCCCAGGCAAGGTTATAATGCATCTCGTCTGAAAATTCTCCGCTGGGATACTTTTCAAGGGCTTTCCGGTAAGTGTCGATCGATTCGGTCACTTTTCCTCTTTTGTACAGGGTCTCGGCCAGCCAGTAATAAGCGTCGTCTGTCCATTCGTTTTCGGGAATACCGCTGATGATCTCTTCGTACATGCTCACCGCGCTTTCCTCGTCCCCTCTTTCCCTGCTTATTTTGGCTATCCCCATTGCCGAAGCTCCCCGGAAATCAGGATCGGTACTGCCCTCCATCAGGCGGTTAAACCATTCTTCGCTTTTCTCAAGATCTTTAAGCTGTAAATAGGACTTTGCCAGCTTGTATTCCGCGACCGTACGCCATGACCCATTGCTGATTCCCTGCAACGAACTTTTCAGGCTGTCCGCGGCCTTGGAGTAATCTCCCATCTTATAATAACCATCGCCCAGTATGTAATACGCTTCGAATATTTTTTCATTCACGGGATACTTCTTTATGAAAGTTTTTAGCTCCGAGGATGCTTCCTCGTACCGCCCCAGCCTGTACAATATCTCGGCTATCTTATACTGCGCTTTTATGGCCAGGTCGCTTTGCGGATACTTCTGAAGACTTTCCTGCAATATGTCCATTGCCAGATCGTATTCCTGCATCTGGTCGTAGCACCATGCCTGTGAAAAATACGCGTAAGGAACGTATTCGCTCGTCGGATGATCTTCGATCACTTTCTGGTAATAAGTAAGCGCTTGCTCGAAATTTTTCTCCTTAAAATACACTTCGGCTATCCAGTAAGTTGCCTGGTCCGCAAATCCGCTATTCCTGTAATGATCGAGCACGGAATTAAATTCCGAGATCGCTTTCTGGGGAAGCGACTTCGAATAATATACCCTTCCCAGGAGTATATGGGCCTCGGCCTCAAAGCGTTTAGGTATGTCCATCTTGAGCAATAGGTTCAGCTTGTTTTCCGCCAGATCGTAAAAACCGTCCTTTATGGCCCTTTTGGTGAAATCTATCTCCGACTGGGGATACTCTTCGATCGCGCCCGCTGAAAGCGGCACGAGCACAAAAACTATCATTAAAAGCAGCGCTTTTTTCATGTCTTTAAAGTACATTTTTCAAATACTCTCCCGTGTATGATCTTCCGTTGGCGATAACTTCTTCCGGCGCTCCGCAGGCGACCAGCTCTCCTCCCGCGTCTCCGCCCTCGGGACCAAGGTCTATGATATTATCAGCGGTCTTTATGACGTCGAGATTATGCTCGATGACCAGGACCGTATTGCCCGAGGAAACCAACCTCTGCAGCACGTCCAGAAGTTTGTGTATATCGGCAAAATGGAGCCCCGTTGTCGGCTCGTCCAGTATGTAAAGAGTTTTACCGGTAGCCGTCTTGGAAAGTTCCGTGGACAGCTTTACTCTTTGCGCCTCGCCTCCGGACAAAGTCGTCGCCTGCTGCCCTAGCCTGATATAGCCAAGGCCCACGTCGTACAACGTCTGGAGTTTTTTTCCTATGGCCGGGATGTTCTCGAAAACTTTGAGCGCCTCTTCCACGCTCATGCCCAGGACTTCCGCTATGTTGTAACCCTTGTACCTTGCTTCGAGGGTCTGGTCGTTGAACCTTTTTCCGCCGCAAACCTGGCACTGCACGTAAACGTCCGGCAGAAAATGCATCTCGATCTTTTTTACTCCGTCCCCCTGACACGCTTCGCACCTGCCGCCTTTCACGTTAAAGCTGAACCTGCCCGGTTTATAGCCTCTCAAGCGCGATTCCGGAAGAGAACTGAAAAGCTTCCTTATCGGGTCGAAGGCTCCCGTATACGTCGTGGGGTTGGAGCGGGGAGTCCTGCCTATAGGCGACTGGTCTATGACGATCACCTTATCGATGTTCTGGACGCCGTTTATCCTTTTGTGCTTTCCCGGTTTCACCTTGGCCCTGTAGAGTTTCTTTGCCAGGGCCCTGTAAAGGATCTCGTCTATAAGCGTGCTTTTGCCCGACCCCGAAACGCCGGTCACGCAGTTGAAAACGCCCAGGGGTATTTTCACGTTGATGTCCTTGAGATTGTGTTCCGCGGCGCCTACCACTTCCAGGTATTTATTATTGTCGGTCTCGCGCCTTTCGTCCGGAACTTTTATTTTCATTTCTCCGCGCAGATACTTGCCCGTAAGGGACTTTTTGCTTTTCAGGATATCATCAAGCGTACCCGCTACTATCAGCTCCCCGCCGTGCTCACCCGCGCCGGGGCCGAGGTCTATGATGTGATCGGCCTGGCGTATCGTCGCTTCGTCGTGCTCTACGACGATCAGCGTGTTCCCGAGATCCCTGAGCGCGAGCAGCGTGTCCAGAAGCTTCCTGTTATCTTTCTGGTGAAGTCCGATGCTCGGCTCATCCAGGACGTAAAGAACGCCCACGAGCCCCGCCCCGATCTGGGTCGCAAGCCGTATCCTCTGGTCTTCGCCTCCTGAAAGAGTGTTGCTCCTCCGGTCAAGCGTAAGGTAATCCAATCCCACGTTCGTCATGAAATCAAGCCGCGAATTGACCTCCTTAATAACCTCCTCGGCTATCTTCTTCTGCATGGGGCCGAGTTTAAGCTTTGAAAAATAGGTCTTGGCGTCTTTTATGGACATCGCGGACACTTCAGCGATGTTCTTGTCCCCGATGAATACCGATAGTGACTCCGGGCGCAATCCCTGCCCCTTGCAGTCAGGACAGGGCTGGACAGACATGAACCCGCCGATCATTTCTTTCATGTATTCGCTGCCGGTATGACGGAACCTTCTCTCGAGGTTCGGTATTACCCCTTCAAATCCTGTTTCATCGTCCCCGTAGAACAGCATGTTCTTCTGCTCGGCAGTCAGTTCATTGAACGGCATATCATAATCGAAGCCGTAATGTCTGGCTAAAGACCGTATCTCGCGGCGGAAATGCAGAACGATGCCTTTTCCGCCCCTTTTCCAGGGAACAACGGCCTTAAGGACCGTTTCGGTCTTGTCGGGAACGATCAGTTCCGGATCTATTTCAAGCTTGTTGCCAAGCCCGTTGCACGACGGACACGCGCCGTAAGGGCTGTTGAACGAAAAATTCCTCGGGGCAAGTTTCTCAAAACTTATCCCGCACTCTATGCAGGCGTTCTGTTCGCTGAAAAGAACGTCTTCTTTGAGTTCTTTTTCCCCTTCCGCGGGAGATACAAGCATGACTCCCGAGCCAAGCCTAAGGGCCGTTTCAACCGAATCGGACACACGGGAACGTATCCCTTTTTTCATGACAAGCCTGTCAACAACGGCCTCGATAGTATGCTTGACTTTCTTGTTCAGACTCGGGATCCTCTGGTCTATTTCAACTATCTCCCCGTCGAGCCTTATTCTCACAAGGCCGTTCCTCCTCACATCCTTCATTAACTCTACGTGTTCGCCTTTTCTGCCGCGGACAATAGGCGCGAGTATCAGCACCTTAGCTCCCCCGGGAAAAGACATGATCCCGTCAACGATCTGCTGGGAACTCTGTCCCGATATCGGCTTACCGCACTTCGGGCAGTGCTGGACGCCTCCCCTGGCAAAAAGCACCCTCAGGTGATCATAGATCTCGGTTTGAGTTCCGACAGTAGAACGCGGATTCCTTCCGCTCGCCCTCTGCTCAATGCTGATGGTAGGAGACAGTCCCTCTATATAATCCATGTGGGGCTTCTGGAGCTGCTCGATAAACTGGCGGGCGTAGCTGGATAATGATTCGACATAGCGCCTCTGACCCTCCGCATATATAGTATCAAAAGCCAAAGAAGACTTGCCCGAACCGGAAAGACCGGTCACGACACACATCTTATCCCTCGGAACCTTAACATCTATGTTCTTAAGGTTGTGCTCCCTGGCCCCCTTAACGACTATAAATTCCCTGCTCATAGCCTATAATTGTAGCATAATTATATCCTAAGCACAATAACCCCTAAATAATGCCGGCTTTTGAAATACCAGACCCCGAGATAGACTTTTCAATTATATAAAAATTCATTTGATAATTTGTTAAAAATGGGGTATAGTAATAAATACAAAGGAGGAAACATGAAAATAGGAAAAAGATTGAAGGCATTGCGTAAAGAAAAAGGAATGACGCTTGAGGATCTATCCAAAAAAAGCGGTGTTGCACTCGCCACACTCAGTCGCATGGAAAACGATAAAATGACCGGCACGCTCCCCTCTCATACCAAGATTTGTAAAGCGCTCGGCGCTTCACTGGTGGAGCTGTACCGCGAGCTTGAAGACGAGGCCAAGG
Source organism: Candidatus Omnitrophota bacterium (assembly GCA_049642015.1). Lineage (GTDB taxonomy): Bacteria > Omnitrophota > Gorgyraeia > Tantalellales > Tantalellaceae > JBAROI01. The sequence continues at coordinate 5,954 of JBAROI010000159.1, forward strand.
TCGTCGAAGCCGTTCCGAGGAAAAAACGCACAGAACACTTTGTCCATGCCCGCAAAGCAAAGTACGAGCTTCTCGTCACAAAAGCCATGGATAAAAAGATCATGCCGCTCATGATAAAGATCGGAACAGGCGGCGAAACCCAGAAAGAACGGAATAAGCCCGGCGTTGAAAAATTCATCTATGTCCTGGCGGGAGCGGTTGAAGCATCAGTAGGCGGAGAAAAGTTCGAGCTTAAACACGGTGATAGTCTATACTTTGACGCTTCCCTGGAACATTTTATTAAAAACAGATCGAAAACAGAAGCCGAGGCAATATGCATAATCTCACCGCCCGCGCTGTAATAAAAGGAGGACGTGATGGGAAATAAAAAAAGAATACTTATATGCGACGATGAGGAAGGGGTCCGCGAATCTCTTAATCTTATTCTGGAAGATAGCTGTAAACTTGATTTCGCATCCAGCGGAGCCGAAGCGATAGAAAAGATCAAAAGCAATGATTTTGATGGCATTCTCCTGGACATAAAAATGCCGACAAAGGACGGCCTTGAAACACTGGAGGAGATCAGGAACATCAGCCCCGGAATAAAAGTGATAATCGTAACAGGGTACCAGAGCGTCGAAACCGCCGCAAAAGCAGTAAAATTAGGCGCTGTAGACTACATCACCAAACCCTTCGAAAGCTCAGAAGTGAAAGAAAAAGTCAAAAGGAGTTTTTAATATGCCTGGATATTCTTTTTTGCATTTGTTCGCTGCAATTACATCTGTAATCCTCGGCATTTTCGTCCTTCTTCGAGCTCCGCAAAAAAAAGAAAATATAACTTTCTTTATGCTCTGTGGTGCAGTTTCGCTCTGGCTAATGGGCGTATTTTATTATACCGGTTTTAATAAACCCTCGCTGTTGCCATTAATAAGTAAAATCTGTTTAAGCAGTGTTATTTTTGCATGTATCTTTTACGCTTTTTTTGTCTACTCATACTTTCGCCTCAATAAATATAAACTATATTTCTTAGCTTTTATGGTTGTTAATTTAATACTTGAGGGATGGCTTTTATTCGGAAAGAATTATATAACTGGTTTCCGTAAATATCAATGGGGATATTATCCTATCGCGGGAATTGGCGAGACTATACAAATGCTTTCTATGATTATTTTTATGTTTTGCATATATATTTTCTTCCTTAATCGACTAAAGCAAATGCGAAAAACAAGCATTGTTAGCCAAGAAAAAAATAGGCTTAAGTATATTGCGCTCAGTTTGGTAATGTTGAGTTTTATGTTATTGGATTATCTGCCAAAATTTGGAATAAATTTCAAACCCTTAGGATCTGTCTTTTTTATAGCATTCACAGCACTGATGACATATTCAATCGTGAAACACAATCTCTGGGATATAAACATCGTTATAAGAAAAGGTTTGATATACTCTATCCTAATTTCATTAATAACAGTATCGTATATTATTATTGCCTTGCTTGTCGAAAACATGTTCAGAGGAATTATCGGATACAGGTCGCTCCCAATAACAATTATTACAATAACTCTGCTTGTTGTCTTCTTTCAGCCTTTAAAGAATTATATCCAGCGAATAATTGATAAATACTTTTTCCACGGCACCATAGACCAAATTGATGAGGAAAACATTAAATTACGCGAAGAATTACAAAAAACCGAAAAACTCAAAGCGGTGGCAACACTCGCGGCAGGAATGGCGCACGAGATCAAAAATCCATTAACATCAATAAAAACCTTCAATGAGTATTTGCCGAGCAAGCACAAAGATCTGAATTTCGTAAATAAATTCAACAAGATCGTCGGCGGTGAGGTTGACAGGATAAATTACATCGTCAAGCAGCTGTTGGAATTTTCAAAACCAAGTGAACCTAAACTTAAGGAAGCAAGCGTCACCGAACTGCTGGACGAAACCCTGGATCTGTTAAACAATGATTTCCTGAAGCATAACATAAAGCTAAAGAAAAAATATTCCCCTCTTCCGCTGCTAAAGATAGATCCCCTGCAAATAAAGCAGGTTTTTCTTAACATTCTGCTAAACGCTA
>JBAROI010000167.1:0-5080 GCA_049642015.1 Candidatus Omnitrophota bacterium
ATTTATAAATTGAGGCGAGAAAAAAAGGATAAACCGGAGTTCTCCCGAAGGATAAACCGGCCTCTTCAACGAATTTTTTATAATAGAACCTCTCGCGGGCTTTTTCGTCAAATTTGTATGTTGCAAGGTCCTCCACTTCTCCAAACGTGTACCCGTGGCCCGATACAAGGTTTACGGCGAGAGACTGGTATTCCCACGTGTCGCCGCCGAAAAGCGCTTCATCGGTGATCTTGTACCTGTAAAAAAGACACGAGGCGCTTATTAAAAAAAGAAGCGCCCAGGCCAGGACAAGATATTTTTTTTGTTTTGCGGCATTCTTCATGGGTTCAGGAACGTTTGCGCTCATGTTCAAGTATAGCTTCCTTTTGCGTTAAAAACGAAATTTTTTTAGAAATAATATATTCCAGGTGCGCTTTGAAATCGTCAATGTGCGTGAAAAACCTGTAGGGCCCCTCCCGGTGGGCGCTTTTTGTATTCTTGTCCGACACCAGGTGGAACACTTCGATCAGCCAGATGTCTTTTTCGCTTACTATGTCAACCATCTTATTGTACCCGCCTATCGAAATTTCCCGCGTGAACGCGACGCCGGTTACCGAAAAAGCGTCCTCGACAGGCAGGCAGTTGAATTCCGCTTTTTCGGAAGTTATCCGGGAGGACTTGTAATATTCCGAGGCAAGCAGGCGCAGGTAAGCATTCTGGTTGTCCTTGATAAACGGAAACACCATCGAGTCTATACTCTCCCCGGTCAGTTTCCGGAGCTCGTTTTTCGAGTCGGTCATCTCTTTTTTTACGGCATCTTCTCCTTCGGAATTATATACGCCCAGGAGATTGCGGTGGCTTGTGGTATGGGAGGCTATTTCATGGCTGTTTTTTATAAGATACCGGATGTCGTTCTTGTCTACAACAGGCCGGTTTTCAAGCGTTTTGCCGATAGAAGAAGAAGGAAGGGCGAACGTGGCCCGGATGCCTTTTTTCGTAAGATATTCCGCGCAGTTGGCGAAGGTTTCTTTATAGCCGTCGTCAAAGGCTAGCGTAATAATTCCCATATGTGTAGTATACCATAGAGGGGACAGGTTGGAGCTTGAGGCGAGGGACACTTTCAATCTCGAATTTTCAAACGGTACAAAGTATGCTATAATCGTTTTGATTTGTATGAGGAATAAGGAGATAGCTGACATTTTTTCAAGGATAGCCGACGTTCTCGAGATAAAAGACGAGAACGTCTTCCGTATCCGTGCCTACCGTACCGCGGCCCAGAACATAATGAACCTTTCCCGCGAGCTTGACGATATCTACAAGAAAGACCCCTCGGGCCTGGAGAATATCCCCGGTATCGGAAAGGACCTGAAAGAGAAGATCGTCGAGATGCTCGAGACGGGGAAGCTCAAGTATTTTAACGATCTTATGAAGGAGTTTTCTCCGGGGTTTCTGGACATGCTTGACCTTGCCGGTTTGGGCCCGAAAAAGTTAAGGAAACTCCAGGAAAAGCTGGGAATAAAGAACGTGGAAGACCTTAAAAAAGCGTGCGAAAAAGGCAAGCTGGAAGATATCGAAGGAATGGGGGCGAAGACGCAGGAGAAGCTCCTTGAGGCCATAGGGCACTTCAAAAAGAAAGAGGGCCGGATGCTCCTTCCGGAAGCGGACGCTTACGCGGACGAGATCATAACCTATCTTAAAAAAAGTAAATTTTTCAAAAAACTTGAAAAAGCCGGAAGCCTCCGCAGGGGCAGGGAAACGGTGGGAGACCTCGACATACTTTCCATTGCCACTGATGCCAAAAAGGCCATGGATCATTTTGTAAATTATCCCGATTGTGAAAGCGTGGTCGCCAAAGGCCTCACGAAAGGAAGTATAGTATTAAGAAACGGTCCCCAGGTAGACCTGCGCATCATAGAAAGCCGGCGTTTCGGGGCGGCCCTGCAGTACTTTACCGGATCCAAGCAACACAGCGTGAAGGTGCGGAAGATCGCTAAAAGCAAAGGTTATAAGGTCAATGAGTACGGCGTTTTTTCCGTGAAAAAGGCGGGAAAAGAGAGGATGGTCGCCGGCAAGACGGAAGAAGAAGTCTATAAAAAAGTAGGCATGGACTGGATACCGCCTGAGCTTCGTGAAGACACCGGAGAAGTGGAAGCGGCCATGGAAGGGGGCTTGCCGAAAAATCTTCTTAAGGAAAAAGATATTAAAGGGGACCTGCATCTTCATACGACAGAATCTGACGGAAGGGCCACGATAGAAGAGCTTGCCGAGAAGGCCCGTGAAAAAGGGTATGAATATATCGGGATAAGTGAACATTCAAAACTTGTGCGTGTCGCACGGGGGCTTGACGAAAAGCGCCTTCTAAAACACGTGGAAAGGATAAGAAAGATCGACAAAAAGGTCAAAGGCATCAAGATCCTTGCCGGTGTTGAGGTGGACATCCTCGGTGACGGCAGTCTTGACCTTAAGGATCACGCCCTGAAAGAGCTTGATATCGTCCTCGCGGCCATACATTCAAAATTTAAACTGAGCAAGAAAGAGCAGACCGAGCGTATACTCAGGGCCATGGATAACAAGTACGTCAATGCCCTGGCGCATCCCTCAGGCAGGCTCATCACTACCCGCACTCCCTTGCAGATCGATTTTGACAGGATCTTCAGCCAGGCCGCGGGAGCGAACATCTATCTCGAAGTGAATACGCACGGTGACAGGATGGACTTGAACGACGTTCATTGCAAAAGAGCGAAGGAGCTGGGTGCAAAATTCCTTATTTCGAGCGACGCGCACGCCCTGGACCAGCTTGATCTCCTGACTTTCGGCGTTATCACCGCCAGAAGGGGCTGGGTGGAAAAGAAAGACGTGCTTAATACTTATCCTCTTGATAAAATGTTTAAAGCGCTGAAGAGGTAAAAATGAAAGAGAAAGACGTAAAGAAAAAAATAGACCAGCTCAGGAAAGAGATCCGGAAGCATAATGAATTATATTACGTTAAAGGAAAACCGGAGATCTCGGACAGCAAGTACGATGCCCTCATGAAGGAGCTGAAAGAGCTGGAGAAAAAGCATTCCGAATTCCGGTCTCCCGATTCCCCGACCGAGACCGTGGGAGCGCCTATGCCGGACAAGTTCGTGAAAGTAAAGCATACTTCTGCCATGTTAAGCCTGGAGAGCGTAAGCGACGAAGCCGGGGCTTTGCATTTCGATCAGACGTGCGCGAAGGAAGCCGCCGAAGTGGTCGATTACATGTGCGAACCCAAGCTTGACGGTCTCAGTATCGAGCTTGTCTACGAGAAAGGCAAGTTTGTCAGAAGTTCTACCAGGGGCGACGGTGTGATCGGGGAGGACGTCACGCTGAACCTGAAGACCGTACACAGTGTTCCCGGCGAGCTTAAAGGAAAAAAAGTCCCCGACCGCATAGCTGTACGCGGGGAAGTCATGATGCACATAAAGGATTTTCAGGAGCTTAACAAAAAACAGACGGAACTCGGCCTCGACACTTACGCCAATCCACGCAACGTGGCTGCGGGTTCCATGCGTCAATTGGATTGGCGGGTAACCGCGCAGAGAAAGCTGCACGTTTACTGTTACAGGATCCTGGATATCTCCGACGGGATGCCCGGAACGCAGAAGGAAGCGCTTGAATTTCTGCACGAGCTTGGTTTTCAGGTCTCTCCCGGATCAAAATATTGCCGGGATATAAAAGACGTCATCTTGTATCACCATGATTTGGAGAAAAAACGGGACGACCTGGACTACGAGATTGACGGCGTGGTGGTCAAAGTCAATGAAATGGACCAGCAGAAGAAGATAGGTATGAGGACGACCAACCCCAGGTGGGCCGTGGCGTACAAGTTCGAACCGCGCAAAGAGGTTACCCGCGTGGAAGATATTGTCGTGCAGGTCGGAAGGACCGGTACGCTCACGCCGGTCGCTTTACTCCAATCGGTTGAGGTCGGCGGCGTGACGGTATCGCGCGCGACGCTTCATAACATGGACCAGGTGGCCAAACTGGGCGTGAAGATAGGAGACTACGTGAAAGTCCAGAGAGCGGGAGACGTTATCCCTTACGTGTCGGAAGTCGTCAAAGGGAAACGCACGGGCAAGGAAAAAGAGTTCCACATGCCCAGGAAATGCCCCAGCTGCGGCGCAACGATCGAAAGAGAGGACGTTTTTTACCGTTGTCCCGCGGGATTGGGATGCCCCGCGCAGCTCAAGGAAGCGATAGCGCACTACGCGTCAAAGGGCGCCGTTGATATAGACGGTTTTTCGGATAAAACGGTCGAGCTTCTTTTCGAAAAGGGGCTGATAAAGAGCATTTCCGACATTTACATTTTGAAGCGCGAAGACCTTCTCAGGCTGGAAGGATTTAAAGAAAAGAAGACCGATAATCTATTGCGGGCGATAGATAACTCGAGGAACGTGACGCTGGAAAGGTTTGTTTTCGGCCTCGGCATACGGAACGTGGGAAAGCACATAGCGACTCTATTAGCCAAGCAATTCGGGACTTTGGAGAGAATTGCGTCCGCAAGCGAGGATGACCTTGTCGCGATAAACGAGATAGGCCCGGAAATAGCCGAGAGCATAACAAGATTTTTCGGTGAAAAGAAAAACCGCAGCGAAGTGGAACAGCTAAAGAAGAACGGGGTAAATGTAAGCGGAAAGAAAAAAGTAGCCGGGGGTAAACTCGCGGGCAAAAAAGTTCTCTTTACCGGATCTCTCCAGAGCATAGCGCGTTCAGAAGCCAAAAAGCTGGTCGAATCAGAAGGCGGGGAAGCCGCCTCGGGCGTCAGTTCTACGGTCGATTATGTCGTGGTAGGGGAGGATCCGGGTTCAAAGCTTGATAAGGCCAAGAAATTAGGCTTGACCATCCTCACGGAAGAGCAGTTTAGGAGATTGTTAAAATGATGTGATCCCGGGTCTCGGCCTGCGGCCTCGCCCGGGATGACATACTGCGTGCCAACATGTACAAACCTATCTAAACCTACGTAAACCTGTATATTTCCTTTCTTTTTTCGATTAAAAATGCTAATGGCATTGACATCACCTAACATAATGGATATAATTGTGTGGTAAATTTATATACTATTTATTAGTTCCCGTATTTA
>JBAROI010000169.1:0-1955 GCA_049642015.1 Candidatus Omnitrophota bacterium
GGAAGATCGAGAACGGGATGGTCACGTACTTTGATCCCGACCCGGGCATGGACCTGGGAACAAGCGTTAAGGATTTCGGCCGTTCTTTTACGGGTTTTGCCCTGACGACCAACGACAAAGACGGCGGGACCGCGCTTCAGGACGATGAGATGAAAAGCGTCTTCGGTGCCGGCTGGTGGTCGAGAGCCAAAAAGGCCGTGAAGAAAGCAGTTAAAAAGGTTACAAAGACGGTGAAGAAAGTAGCCAAGACAGTTACGAAGACGGTAAAGAAAGTAGCCAAGACAGTTACGAAGACGGTGAAAAAAGTAGCCAGCGCGGTAAAATCAACGGCAAAAAAAGTAGCCAGCGCGGTCAAGTCAGTGGCGAAGAAAGTGTCCAACGCGGTCACATCAACGGCAAAGAAAGTAGTCAACGCGGTCACATCAACGGCAAAAAAAGTAGCTGACAAGGTTGCCGAAAAGTTTAATGAAATTAAAGAGAAAGCAGAAACTGTATATAATGATGTAAAAGAAAAAGTCAACGAAACTCGCGAAAAAGCCGAAGAAAAGTGGAACGATACCAAAGAAAAAGCCGGTGAATTGTGGGAAAAAGCCAAAGAAGAGTACAACAGCCGCAAAGAGGCACGCAACGCCAGAAGGCAGAATCCACAACAAGATAAGCCTTTAGTGGATTCTTTGATAGACTTTTTCACAATAATCCCGAGCGTAGGCGCAGCCTCTCCTGATGAAGACGACTTTTCGGGAGATCCGTTTTTGGATGAAAATAGCGAAGACCAGTGCTCCATAGACAACGAGGACTATGCAATTGATACGATATTCGATATTTTCAACTTTACCCAGAACGATGGATCCAGTGAAGATCCGGGCGACATAAATAGCAATACTTTGGAAACGGACATATTTTCCATTGACTCTTTATATAACGTTGACGATCAATGTTTGTACTATACGCCATCCGAAGATGCTCCGGATTATGAAAATATTGAAATTGATCCGGATGTCATTTATATAGAGAATGTAAGCGAACTTCGGGCTGGTAGCGCCCCGCACATTAACACTATAAACTGTAATACCCGTAGCACATATGTCCCGGGGGCTTGCGAGTATGATATTTACTCCGGCGAGTGGAGCTGGAAACGGGCAATAAGCGGAGCGGTGGGTTTTAGTTTGGCAACACTGCCGGTATGTTTATCCGCGCTATCAGCAGGAGCACTTCCAGGTGTCGCATGTTTTATAGGAAGTCCAGTTATCGGGGCATTTTCATACCAGACTGTTACATACGCGGCAGATGAGTTCGTCCCTGAAGAACAAAAGACCCTGGCTACCATAGGCGTCGGCATTTCACCGGGTGTAGGTGACAGTCATGACGTCCATGCTTTACTATTCGGAGAAGATCCGGTGACAGGCGAAACAGACCTTCCCCTATCGGACAGATTGTTATCGGGGCTTGTTGCCTTGCCAGTTTTTGGCCTTTTTGTCAGCGGAAGCGGCATAAGGGGGCTATCAAAACTTGATGAAGCTGGAGAGATGGTAGAAGGAGCTAACAAGTTAAAACGTACACATAAATTTACCAGAAAAATCGGGGGCAAAAAAGCAAGGATCATTGTAAAGGCGGGCGATAAAACAATACACAAGGGCGCGCCACATATACATATAGGCCAGTTAAAATACCATTTTAGCAACATGGATGAATACAAAAACGCATTAAGTAAAGTCGATAGAAATCTATTAAAGGATCAAGAAGTGCTTGACGCAGGACGTGCTGTCCTTGAAACAGTCGGCCTTATGCCTTAGATCTTCTTTATTTATCTTCTTCTTTCTTTCCGCCAAACGGCGACATCAGGGCTTTCCCGAGGCCCTCGGTCGCGCCTTTTAATACCTGGGTACCTTCTTTGACGGTCTCCCCGGCAACTTTCCCTGTCTTTTTCAACGTCGCCCCCGCTGCTACTGCCGCTT
>JBAROI010000032.1:0-3069 GCA_049642015.1 Candidatus Omnitrophota bacterium
ACCTTAAGGCCACCGAAGACGAAAAGTTAGACGTGGAAGACTCCGCCATAGACCCCGGAGACATCGATCAAGAAGCGGGAAACAATCTCTTGCGGAACATCATAAACAGGCTTCAAGATAATAGCGTAAGCAGCGAGCTGATAAAAGGGGCTGTGAGCTACCTGACTACCCTTCCCTCCCCTCTCATCTCCTGCGGTTTAATAGCCCTTGACGGATTATTCAGCATGATGGGCAAAAACGTTGCCCGGGATAAGATCGCCGAAGAAGCCATACTGACCGACATTCTCGCCGGCTCTATAAACAAAGACACAACGGGCCAGCTCCAGCTTTCTCTCTACGCCCTGAAAGAGGCCGCGGAAGCTAACGGCGAGACGCTTTACGGCAGGAGATTAAGCGCAGATGACCTTGAAAACGCCACGTCCCCCTTTATAGCCCACGTTAACGGAAACCATTACGTCCTGGTCAGAAAGATCGAGAACGGGATGGTCACGTACTTTGATCCCGACCCGGGCATGGACCTGGGAACAAGCGTTAAGGATTTCGGCCGTTCTTTTACGGGTTTTGCCCTGACGACCAACGACAAAGACGGCGGAGCCGCGCTTCAGGACGATGAGATGAGAAGCGTCTTCGGCGCCGGCTGGTGGTCGAGAGCCAAAAAGGCCGTGAAGAAAGCAGTTAAAAAGGTTACAAAGACGGTGAAGAAAGTAGCCAAGACAGTTACGAAGACGGTAAAGAAAGTAGCCAAAACAGTTACGAAGACAGTGAAAAAAGTAGCCACCGCGGTCAAGTCAACCGCGAAGAAGGTAGCTACCACGGTCAAATCAACCGCAAAGAAAGTAGCAAGCGCTGTCAAATCAACCGCAAAGAAAGTAGCAAGCGCGGTCACATCAACGGCAAAGAAAGTAGCCAGCGCGGTCACATCAACGGCAAAAAAAGTAGCTGACAAGGTTGCCGAAAAGTTTAATGAAGTTAAGGAAAAAGTAATAACTACGTATAATGATGTGAAAGAAAAAGTTAGCGAAGCCCGCGAAAAAGCCGAAGAAGTATGGAACGATACCAAGGAAAAAGCCGGGGAACTGTGGGAAAAAGCCAAAGAAGAGTATAACAGCCGCAAAGAGGCAAACAACGCCAGAAAACAAAATGCGCAACAAGATAAGCCTTTCGTGGATTCTTTGGTGGACTTTTTCACGATAATCCCGGGCGTAAGCGCAGCCTCTCCTGATGAAGACGACTTTTCGGGAGACACGTTCTCGGACGAAAGTGGCGATGGCCAATGCTCCATAGACAATCAAAACTACGATCCTTCCCTGCAATCAAATAATCTAAACCAGGATGATGGTGATAGTGGTCTGATTGCGAAAATATTTAACTTTTTCAATTTTACGCAGAACGAAACGCCAGCTAACGATCTAAATAGCAGCAACATCTTATCAACGTCTTTATTCGACCTGGAATCAAATTCCGATTATGGGCTGGTTTCGGACGCGTCCGGCAATGCCGCATACAATGACTACATCGAAATCGATTATGAAAATATGTGCGTAGCCGACGATTTGAGCAACCTTCGCTTTTCCGGTGACGGTTCGCATCCAATGAACTTTTTAATCGACAATTTATCATCTAATCCTGAACAGGTCGGATTCGGCTTATATTTTGGAAGTATTAGAGGAGCATATATTGAAAATAATTTTATTACCAGGGACATGATCCGTAGAGAGCTGGCCAATGTAATCGATGACGTATATTTGCCCGGCGGGATGGTGCCTAAAAAAGGCCTTGTTCTTGATGTTCACGGAGGTCGTCTCTCTCCCCATATGGATGAAGGGGCAATAAACATCGCGGATAAAGCTCTTGCAAAAAATACGCTAAAGAATGTAGAAGGGCCAAGGAAAGGTCCGATAATACAAACAAAAACCTATGATGATGTTCCTACGATCCTCAATTGGCTGGACAAGAAGGGGGCGACCGCAAACAAGGTATATTACGAGAATGTTCCCGCCCCACGGTCTCAAGTTGAAGTAGATGCCAAAGCCATAGGTAATCTATTGGAAGACGGTGCAACGGTCGAATATGTTCCCAGGCCAGATGGGGAAACGCGACTTCTTGCAAGAGCGGAATTCCAGAAAAAAGGCGGCTATATACAAGAAGATGATCTGTTTTTAAATAAAAATGTTTATAAATCCGCGGATGATGATCTTGCCAGAGCATTTCAAAGTAAAAGCCATGGTAAGATCGTAAATACTAAATTTAATAAAAATTTTCAAAGACCTAAAACACAATTTGATCCAACGGGCACACCATATAAACCCGGTTACAAATATACCATAAAAAACGAACCGATCCGAAGCACGGTTGACGATCTATATGATGATGTAATAAAAAATGTGGACAACAGCATGGATGACGGGGTAAAAGCTGCCGCGCGCAGTGCCGCAAAGAACGCCGCGAAAACAGCTCCAAAGACCGCTTTTAAAGCAATGAAATATGCCGCGGTTCCCCTAATGGTGATCGGTATAGCTTTAGACGCTAAAGACCTCTATGACGCTCACCAGAAAGACAAACTGGAAGGCGGACACCGTAATCTCACGGCAACTTCGGGCAGAGTGGCCGGTGCTTGGGCTGGAGCCGCGATCGGGGCCAAGGGCGGAGCTATGGCCGGAGCGGCAATAGGCGCTTTATTCGGAGGCGTAGGCGCTGTGCCGGGAGCAATAATCGGGGGTATTTTAGGCGGCATAATCGGCGGCGTGGCCGGATCAATGGGTGGTGAATATGTAGCGACAAAGGCTTACGATAAGGCTACCGAAGAAAAACCGGCTACGCAATTTCAGAATCCTCTTACAAGCGTTCCTAATCCTGTGGTAAATTTATTGAGGCCTCAGAGTACAGTATCAGCACTGTAATATACAAAAACTGTCTATTTTTGTTCTTCTTCCTTGGCCTTGAACGGCGACATCAGGGCTTTCCCGAGGCCCTCGGTCGCGCCTTTTAATACCTGGGTACCTTCTTTGACGGTCTCCCCGGCAACTTTCCCTGTCTTTTTCAACGTCGCCCCCGCTGCTACTGCCGCTT
>JBAROI010000006.1:0-9015 GCA_049642015.1 Candidatus Omnitrophota bacterium
ACGGGAATGAGAAGGACTTTATCCAGGACGGTCGCTTTTTCGGCCTCTACCGGCACATCCTCTTCCCATGTCGTGTAATCCGGAAGGGTCATTCTGACGGAATACTTCCCGGGAAGAAGCTCCCGGACGGCGGACGGCGTTTTCTCCGTCCACTGGACGCTGTCTACATAGATCGCCGCACCGGGCGGTGCAGTTGAAAGGTAAATAAGTCCTGTTTCTACGATGCCTGCTTCCGGCCCGGGCTTATAGATATACCCGAAGGCGTACAAAAGAAGCAGGGGGCAGCAGACCACGTATATCGTGGTAAAAATATAAAAGAATATTTTCCTTAAGAGCTGCATGTTTAGGAAAAGATTTAATCCAGCTGCGTCAACGCTTCCTGGATCATGGGAAGAATGGCTTCCATTTCTTCCCTGGTCAATCTTCCCAGTTTGGCAAACTTAAGTTCCCCGTCCTTATTCTTTCTTTCCCTGTTAAGTTGGACTTTTTTTGTTCCCTGATTATACGAATAGATGCTTACGCTTAACCGGTCCGAATCGGTTTCCCAGGATTTTGAAAATAAACATTCATCCAAATTGCTGTCGTACGGCATTTCTCCTCCTTTGCATATTTAAGAAAAGGCCTCCCTGTGCCCTGAATAAACAGAAAAACAAGAAAGCCTTTTCTTTTTTAGGTTAAAGCTTATATCTTGACTACGTTTGTAGCCTGATCGCCTTTAGGGCCCTTGGTGACTTCGCACTCCACCTGGTTGCCTTCTTCTAAAGATTTATAGCCGCCTTCGTCCTTGATTTCGCTGTAATGCACGAATACATCACGGCCAGATTCAAGAGAGATGAACCCATAACCCTTCTGATTGTTGAACCACTTTACTGTTCCTTTTTCCATTACTTCTTTGCCTCCTGTTAAAACATGCGTATTTCCGGGCAGATAAAAAAACCGCAAGGTCACTGTTTCTTTTCCCTGCGGTTAAAGATTCATATGCCCCCCACAATTACAAAGCAATTTTACCATCATTTATTTCTTTTTGTCAATAAAATATGACTTTCGGTAAATTTTATTATCTTGTCCATCATTTTTACCGCTTCCACCGGATACTTGCCGGCCGCTGATTCCTCCGAAAGCATAACAAAGTCGGTCCCGTCTATTATCGCGTTGGTGACATCGGCCACTTCCGCGCGGGTGGGCCGGCTGTGCTCGGTCATGTGCTCAAGCATCTGCGTAGCGGTAATAACAAATTTCTTCTTTTGATTGCATTTCTTGATGATCATTTTCTGTATAATATCGATCTCATAAATGGGGACGGATATCCCCATGTCCCCCCTGGCGACCATGATGCCGTCTGAGGCGTCAATGATGCTGTCTATATTTTTTATTGCTTCCCGGGTCTCTATTTTTGCCACGGTGAGGCATTGGGGCAGGCGCGGCTTTACGAGCTTCTTTACGGTCTCCATATCTTTCGCGGTCCGCACAAAAGACTGGGCGACCCAGTCTACTTTGTGTTTTATGCCGAACTCCAGGTCTTTCCTGTCCTTCGGTGTCAGCCCCGAAAACGGGATCCGGACGTCCGGCATGTTTACGCCCTTCCTTTCTTTCAAGATCCCACCTTCGACCACTTCTACTTTTACTTTATTTTTGGATGAATCCTTCGCCTTTAAAATTATATTTCCATCATCGATATATACGAGCTTTCCTTTCCCGATGCCTTTCAGGTCTCCCCTGTAATCAAAAGGAATTACACGCGGATCTCCGGAGTCCTTTTCGTTTGAAAGCCAGGCGATCGCTCTTTTATCAAGCGTCCTGGTCTTTGTGCCCTTGAATCTGCCGATCCTGATGCGGAACCCCTCAAGGTCCTGCAGGATAAGAATGTGCCTTCTATATTTCTTATTGATCTTTCTGACCGTCCTCAGTCTGTCCAGGTGATCTTTGTGGCTTCCGTGAGAAAAATTGAACCTGCCGACATCAAGCCCGGCCATTACCATCTTGCGTAAAACCGTATAGCTCGTGCTTGCGGGCCCCAAAGTCCCAACTATTCTTGTCCTGGCTCTTCTTTTGATGGCTTCCCCCTTTTTATCTTATTCATCGATCTCATACACGTCGAGCAGGTGCGTCGAAAGGTCCCACATGCGGTCCATCTCCGCCTGGCAGTTTTCGAGAGTTTTTTTCGCTTCCTCCCCGATCTGGTCGGGCATTCCCTCGAGAATCTCCTTTATGCTGGAAGAAAGCGCATAAAGCGGGTTTCTGAAGTCATGCGATACGTGGGCAACAAATGTTGATTTCAATTCGCTGTATTTTTGAGCTTTTGCGGCATAATCTATGGTCGTACGCAATAGTTTCTTCAGGACCCCATATCCGATAAATAAACCGCATACGGCGATAAATATCGACACAACCAGCATAAGACCGACGGTGCCGACAAAAATCTCGATCGTAAAAAACCACGCGGTCAAGAGATAAAAGAACACAAGGAAGGGGATAACGCTCATCAGGGCGAAAGCAATATTAAACCTTCTGTAGGAATTTACCTCGAGTTCTTCTAGAATGGCTTTATGCTCGCCTTGTTCCGTCGCTTTATTTTTATCTTCCATCGTACTACCTCCTGCCTGGGGGAAAGGTTTACCTAATTATATCCTATCTTTCAAAATGCGAAAAGAAAAATTAAATAATAAGTTTTCACGACATCGCCGAAGGCGACACATCTTTAGGGGGTTATTGTTGTTAAGAAGAAGGGGGACAACTCCCCCTTCTTCTTAAATAAAGGAACGGGCATGCTATAAATCAAACCTATGGGATGGGGGTGACAGGGCGCGAAGCGCCCGTCAAGAGGGGGAAACTCTAGTTTCCCCCTATGAAAAACCTCTAACATAAAAAGCCCGCAGATAACTCTGCGGGCTTTTTGTAAACTGGCGGGGCGGACGGGGCTCGAACCCGCGACCTTCGGATCGACAGTCCGACGTTCTAGCCAACTGAACTACCGCCCCTGAAATATGTCAATAATTTATAACACAGAACAATTTACCAGTCAACTGGTTCTTATAATATAGGTATATATATTATAAGCCCCTCACCCGGCTTGGCCGGGTTCGGGATAAATTCGGCCATATTTAAGGCCTCTCACTCATCTTCGATGAGCTCGAGGTAAATTCGCACCTATGATTTACTCGTCCACCTTCGCTAATTCATTTTATAGCATTCAGCTTCGGCGGACAGCCTTCGCCTTTCCTTTATGGCCTGCCAGCCGTAGCCAGATAATATCTAAATAGGTTGGCGAAGGCTGGTGGGCGAGACAGGATTCGAACCTGTGACCTCTTCCTTGTAAGGGAAGCACTCTGAACCAGCTGAGTTACTCGCCCCAAATCTCAAAGAGCGGCTATTATAACTTACTGCTATTGTTTGGTCAAGAATGTTTGTCACTTTGGCAAAGCAGTCATCACAAACACCATCACAAAGAGCGCCACCGTCTCTATGACCCCGAGCACCATGATGTAATTACCGAACCCTTTTCCCGTTTCCGCCAAGGCGTCAGCAGCACTCGCACCGGCTTTCCCCTGCATCCAGGCCGAGGCCCCCATCGCGAGACCGGCCGCCAGGCCCAGTATCATTGTATATGGATACATCTCCGGCTTAAAATTTGCCCCCTGTATGGCGTTTCTCAGGATCATCCCGTAAATTGTCTGTGACAGCGGGGCCCCTACAAAAGCAATAAGGATAAAAGGCGCGGCCTTATTCTGCATGAAGGCCCTTTTCCACGCGCCGACGGCGGCCATCCCGGCTACTCCCGTTCCCAAAGCCGAACCTATAGCGGCGAAAGTGAGCGAAAGCCCCATATCTCCTAAACCTGAAACCATATTAACCTCCTCTTAAATTTATTTCTCACAGAACGGTTCATATTTATTCCCGGACCACTGCATTCCCAAGTGCCCGGAAAATTCAAGCATGTTAAGCCTTATGCCGTGGACAACTACCGCCATCATGCATAAAGTAATATTGAGCGCGTGTCCCAAAAGCAATATGATCGCCGCGCTTACCCCCGCCAGGACGTTATTGATACCCCCGGCAAGCGCCATGTTGTTAAAAGTGCTGGCAAGGACTACCGAAGCGTAGCCTACCGCAAAAAGTCTCAGGTAAGAAACCACGTCCGAAAAAGCGCCGATAACGCTTAAGGGCAGAGCCGCCAGGGTGGTAAGCATGCCTTTGAACATGTTCTTCTGCGGGTTTGAAAACACAAGGACGAGCGTTATCCCGGCGAACAAAAACCATCCGGCAAACACGGGAAAGGGCCTCGCGATAACGAACTTGCCGGCAGCGAAAAACATGCCCCAGACGATCATAGCCCATCCGATATCGGACAGGGCCCTCACCGAATTTATTACCCTGAAGGCCTTCATCATGTGCGCTATCGTAAGCTGCACTGCCCCTATTATAAAACAGAGGAATATGACAAAATTCTGGTCGCTTCCCGCAAAACTGCTGATCTTCCCAACTATCAGGCTTTTCAGCCCGGGAAGCTGGGCTATTGCCTCGGAACCGAACCAGGTTCCTGTTATGGCTCCCCACACCATGGTCGCCCCTCCCAGCAGATACATGAGAAAGAACGGTTCACGGGGCGCTTTTTTAAATTTCCTCCTAGCAATAAAAGTGACCAGAATAAAGATCGCGCCGTATCCGGCGTCTCCGACAAGCATCGCGAAAAACAAACTAAAAAATATCAGGAACACAAAACTGATATCGAACTCATTGTATCCCGGGATGGTGTTCATGAACTGAAATACCGGTTTTATTATTCTTATCCACTTCGGGTTTTTTATCAGCGTCGGTGTCTCTTCCGGGTTGTCGGGCTCTTCCACCAGATAACCCGCCCTGTTGCCCTCGGCAAGGGCGACGACATTTTTAATGCGATCCGTGGGACAAAAACCCTGAAGGTACGCAAACTGCTCTTCTTCCTGCATGCCGTATTTCACGCTGAGGAACTCGCGCGCTTTTTCCAAACGCGCTCTGCAATCTTTCATCGCCGGCAGGGCGATCGCTTTTTCGTGCAAAAAATCCTCTGCCTTTTTTACTTTTTCCTCAAGCCCGTTTATTTTCTCTCTCATCTTCTCGGCGCTTTCCGCCGGGGGCTGGACTTCCGCGAGCGCCAGTGCTTCGTCCTCCAGCGGATTGACCGCCGCAATGTAGACATACCCTCTTTCTTTTTTTAAAACGCGGCACTCGATCTTTTTCGCGAGGCGCCGGAAATCTTCCCTTTTCAGGCGATAAAGCCTGAAGTCCAATCCTTTTTCTCTTATTTTCTTCAGTTCTTCCGGCTCAAACTCCCCCCACGCGTCGAACCATATTATTTTCCGCCTCAGACTTCTGATCTCTGACAAGAATTCTTCTTTTTCATCGTGCGCTTCAGCCGTCTTTTCAGCGCTTTCCAAAAGTTCCTTATCTTCACAGACCAGCTCGCCTGCGCCGGGTTTTCCCGCATATGGGGTGAGCGTGAAGATCATCTTTTCTATCTTTGAAATCCTATCGTCCACAAACTGTATGTCGTGTGCGGCGGGCGCTTTAACGTGCCTGATGTGGAGAACGCCTTCTTCCCGCAGTTTCAGGAGAAGCGGCTCCCTCATTCTCTCCGAAACCAGCAGCGTGATCTTTTTCATCTTCACTATCATGCCGTTACCTTTTCCCCATTCTTCTTCTGTATCTTTTCCTTGGCGATCTTCCCCGTCACAACAGCCGCCGTCTGCAAATCACCCAGATAGATCCGTATCTTTCGGATGTTTTCCCGCGCCTCCGGGATCTTCACCTTCTCGAAAAGATTTACCCTTTGCGTGGTTATCCGCAGTTCTTCCCTGACAAGATCGTCCTGCTTTTTGAGCACCTCTGTCCTGGCATTTAAGGTCATTTCTTTCTTCAGCGCCTCTATGCCGTAATCGATCCACAGAGGAGTCTTCTGCAGGTCATATTCTTTTTCTTTGAAAATCGCTTTTTCGAAGATCGGTATGTCTATGCCGGCGACATTCCCTTCCGTGGTTTCTATTCTTTCCAGGCTGATAAGTTTTTCGATCCCGACGTTTTCAGCAAAGACATCGACCCATTTGTAGACCTCTGCCTTTAAATAGGCTTTCTCCTTTTTCAGCCCTTCCATCTCCTGGTGGATCTTGAGAATTTCCGTCTGGAGCTGCTGCTTCTTCAAAAGAAGCGTGGGGAGATACTGGGTATATCTCTTCAGTTCGTCTTTCTGTTTTTTAAGTTCGTTTTTGGTAAGTCTTGTTTTCGCCATAACTATTTGGGCCAAAATTCCTGGATAAGTTCGGTGCGGAAGTTCGTTTCCTCCGGCTTGAAACACTCCGCCAGCATCTTCCATCCGTCATCCAGCGCTTCTTCAAGGGGTACGTTCACCTTGAGGTCCATCATCTGGCTTTCAAAAAGATCCCCGTATTTCAAGAGCTTCTTGTCCCAGTCGCTCATCCTGAACCCCATCGACCTTTTTTCTTCCGTCTCCTTGTATTGGGAGTAAAGTTGTATCATGCCGTCCATTATCGCTCTATGATCAGCCCGGGTATCTTTGTTGACTTGCTGCTTAAGCCTGCTCAGAGACCCGAAGGGCTCGATCCTGCCATTCCTCAGGTAAAACTGGCCCTCGGTAATATAGCCAGTATTATCGGGAACGGGGTGGGTCACGTCGTCGCCCGGCATGGTCGTGACCGCCAGGACCGTAATGGACCCGGCGCCTTCAAAATCAACGGCTTTTTCGTATCTCGAAGCCAACTGGCTGTAAAGATCACCCGGGTATCCCCTGTTAGAAGGAACCTGCTCCATCGTTATGGCTATCTCTTTCAGTCCGTCCGCAAAATTTGTCATGTCCGTAAGAAGCGCGAGAACCCTCTTTCCTTCAAGCGCGAACTTCTCGGCTACCGCAAGACAAAGGTCGGGCACCATAAGCCCTTCTACTATCGGATCTGCTGCCGTATGAACAAAAAATATGGCCCGGCTTAAAGCCCCGCCTTCTTCAAGTGTGTTTTTGAAATAAAGATACTGATCGTACTTCAACCCTATGCCCCCGAGGGTTATGATGTCCACTTCGGCCTGAAGAGCTATTCTGGCAAGGACCTCGTTGTAGGGCTCTCCGGAAACCGAGAATATCGGAAGCTTCTGCGACTCGACCAGAGAGTTAAAAACGTCTATCATGGGGATATTTGTCCTTACCATGTTTTTGGGGATTATCCTTTTTGAAGGATTCACGGCCGGTTCGGCTATTTCGATAAGATTTTCCTCTATAGAGGGGCCGCCATCCCTCGGCAGGCCGCTCCCGTTAAAGATCCTCCCGAGCATGTTAGACGAAAAGCCTACTTTCATGGGGTGTCCCAGAAAACGCACTTCGTCCCCGGTAGAAATGCCTCTTGCCCCGGCGAACACCTGGAGATACACCATATCCTTGTCGAGACGGATCACCTGCGCCAAAGAGGTCCCCATCGAAGTCGAGATCTCGGCCAGTTCCTGGTAAGCCACGCCTTCGGCTCTGACCGTAACGACGTTCCCGGCCATACTCAATATCCTAGTGCATACTTTCCTCATTCTCTTCACCTTCCAGTAAACTGTTTATTTCTTTTTCGTGTTTTTTAAACTCGCCTGATTCCCATTTTTTATAATTCCAGTCTATAAACCTGTGCCTCAGGTTGTAGAAAAAGTCTCTCGCCTTTGTCTTGTCCCCAAAAGAAAAATCTTTTCTCAATATTTCGCATACTTTTGAAAAGACATATTTCTGCCTGTCTTCTGTAGTTGACGCATCGACTACGTCAAAACCGTTCTGCTGGAGATATACGTTATCGATAAAATCGCTTTTTAGATATATCACGAAATCTTCCAGGGACGTGCCTTCCTCGCCCACTACCTTCATCATCTGGCTTACTTCAGCTCCCCTTGAAAGAATGTGTTTTGCCGTATCGATATCTTCCTGCTTAATGAAGCTCTTGTATTTACTCCAGCTTTCCAGGGGATCCACGGACGGAAACTTCCTTCCCTCCGCCCTGTCCCGGGACAAGCCGTGGAAAGCGCCGACCACTTTGAGCGTTCCCTGCGTTACCGGCTCCTCAAAGTTGCCGCCGGCGGGGCTTACCGTCCCGCCGATGGTAAGGCTCCCCATTTCGCCGTTATGAAGCCTGACAAGCCCGGCCCTTTCATAAAAGCTTGCGATGCGGGATTCAAGATAAGCCGGATACGCTTCTTCGCCGGGTATCTCTTCAAGGCGCCCGGAGATCTCCCTCATGGCCTGCGCCCACCGTGAGGTAGAATCAGCCAGAAGAATGACATTAAGGCCCATCTGCCTGTAATACTCGGCGAGTGTCGCCCCGGTATAAACTGAAGCTTCCCTGGCAGACACGGGCATTGATGACGTATTGCAGATGATTATGGTCCTTTCCATCAGGGACTTCCCGGTGCGGGGATCCACGAGCTTGGGGAACTCCCGCAGGGTTTCGACGACTTCACCGGCCCTTTCTCCGCAAGCGGCTATGATAACTATATCCACTTCCGCGTAGCGGCTTGTCAGCTGCTGAAGCACTGTTTTTCCCGCGCCAAAGGGCCCGGGGATACAGTACGTGCCGCCCTTTGCCACCGGAAACATCGTATCGATGATCCTGATCCTTGTAACCAATGGTTCCACGGGTTCGAGCTTTTCTTTAAAGGCTTCTACCGGCACCTTCACCGGCCAGTCGAATGTCATTGTCACATCTATCTTTTGTCCTTTGGAATCCTTAAGTCCGGCTATCTTTTTGTCGATAGTATAATTTCCTTTAGAGGCTACTTCCTCTACCTGGTATTCCCCCCTGAGACCAAAAGGTACCATTACTTTATGCTCGAATATGCCTTCCGGGACAGATCCCAGTACGCTTCCCGCGGTAACCTTATCCCCTTTCTTTGCGGTCGGGGTGAACTTCCATTCTTTTTCAAACGAAAGGGCGCTCAGCTCAACTCCTACCGGAAGAAAGAAACCGAATTTTTCGGCGATCTCCGGCAGGGGATTCTGCAGGCCAT
>JBAROI010000007.1:0-6377 GCA_049642015.1 Candidatus Omnitrophota bacterium
AGAACCATAACTATAAGGACCTGGATCCTTCCCGCTTCTTTTATCCCGATGAAATTGATGAACAGAAAAAACAGGCAGAAAAGAACAGCTATCAGGCGCATGTCCATTCCAACCGCAAGGTTGGCGAAGGCAGCCATACCTATAAGAGCGAACGAACTCTTGAGCGATACTGAAAGCCAGGTCAAAAGCCCATCCACCGTGCCTATAGCCGGGCCCATACTCCGTGTCACGTAAAAATAAGTCCCGCCGGCTTTTGGCATCGCGGAAACAAGTTCGGCCTGGCTTAACATGCCCGCCATCGCCAATAAGCCTGCCAGAAAATAAGAGATGACCACGGCGGGCCCTGCCTTGGCGTGAGCCAGTCCCGGAAGCACAAAAAGCCCGGAACTGATCATCGCTCCTGAAGCGATGCAAAAAACGTCCAAAAGTCCTAGTTCGCGTTTTAGTTTCATATAATTTTGTTTTTCTCCTTTCTCACAAATAAAAGCGGAAACACGATATCACTTACGCAGCATGGCACCCATACGGCGAGAAAAAGAAACACAAAAACGGCCGCGTACGAAAGTAAGCTCAGGCCCTGCCCCCTCGCCATGATAATGTGAAACAGCGACGCCCAGGTGCTTATGAGAACGTGCCCCGCGTGCGGAAATTTTGTCCTGGGCCAGTGATACGCTATCGCAATACCTATAATAGCTAAGGGATTTACCAGCCACCATTCTTCAATGAAACCAAGATGAACGCCCTTGTTCGGCATATTAAGAAGCGTCTCGCCAAGATAAGGGATCACCGAATCGCTGAGCGTGGCGATGCCCACCGAGCCCACATATCCGATAATAAACAGGACCCATAGATTGCATTTGCCTTTTATGTGCGGTCCCGGCGGGCACACATGAAGCCGGTAAATAGAGGCAGTGACCAGCGCGCTTAAAAGCACATGCAGCGGATGAAGCGTATAAAAGATCTTATAAGCCACACCGGACGGTACTTTTTGAAAAAATACCATAATAAAGATCCCGGTAACCGCCCCGAAAAAAGTAAAAGGAGCGTGATGCCTCAGCTCTTTTAAGATCGTATTATTCACTTTTTACTTCTTCCTTGTTTGAGTTGCTGGATTCAAACACTTGATTAATGATGTTTTTAGCTCTTTTGCACTGGGCCATGACAATTTCCAAATTTTCCCTTACGAACTCGCCATCCTCTCCACCCTCCATGAGAACAAGCTGGGTTCTACCCGATATTACCTGCAAAGGACTGTTCATTTCGTGGGCTATTTCAATGATAGCTTTTTCAATCGAGGCGAATTTTGAATGCCGAAGTAATTGCTCTCTTTTTTCGCAGAATTCGGCGTGTGACTTCATCAAACAAGATAGACCGCCTAAGGAAATAAATATTGACACGGACAGTATAAGCCCGATATCGCCGGCAAGGATATTAAAAGTAAATAGTCGTGCTACCAGAATATAAAAAAACGTTAGAAATGGAATAATACTCATCAACGCAAAGGCTGCGCTGAAATTCCGATATTGGGATTTTTCCAGATCTTGTAAATCCGCTCTTTCTTTTATATTTTCACATATCTTTTTTAGATCTTCCATAGTTCCTCCTCACAATGCCTCTCAAACTTGCGACTTAAGCGGCCCCGGGAGTAAAATCATCGCAGTTGTGCCTTTCCCCACTTCGCTTGTATACTTCAGTTCTCCTCCGTGCGCCCTGATTATACCCTGGCAAACGGAAAGACCCAAACCCGTTCCCTGTTCCTTGGTCGTGAAAAAAGGATCAAAGATCTTTTCAAGATTCTCTTTGGGTATTCCCTCGCCTGTATCTGTAAAATTTATCTTTACTTTATCTTCTTCCTCGTATGTCGACACTATAATATCCCCGCCCTCGGGCATCGCGTCCGCGGCGTTGCGCAATAAATTAAGAAAGATCTCCTGCATTTGTTTCTCGTCAGCTTTGATAGAAATATTAGGAGAAGTGAAATTTGTGGTTATTTTGACTTTTTTCAGTGACAATTGATGCTCGATAAGGCTAACAGCGAAAGATATCGCTTCGTTTATATTGAATTCCTTGACCTCCTCCTTACTTGGTTTAGAGAACATAAGGAGTCTTTGAACGATACTTTTCGCGCGTTGGCACTGATCCAGGATGATATCCATACTCTCCATCGTTTCTTCATCCAGCGACTTGTTCATCGCGGTAATCTGCGCTCTTCCGGACATTATCTGTAAGGGGTTGTTGACTTCGTGGGCCATGTCAGAGACCAGTTCTCCCAACTGCGCCAATCTTTGGGATTCTTGCGCGCCTTTGACCTCCGTGACATCCCTGTCTGCGCCTCTATATCCAAGCAACTTTCCATCCTTACTTATAATAGGAATGCCTGTTGTCTCAACTTCCACGACATCGCCATCTTTTTTTACCAGTTTACTTGGGAATTTATCAAACGCTTTCTTTTTGGCAAAAAGATCAAGCGCCGCTTTTTTCAACATCCCCCTTTCCTGCGGCTGAAAAAAATCATAAAAATATTTATCTATTACTTCTTCGGGTTTATATCCAAGTACTTTTTCCACGACGGGGCTGCTGTAAATATATTTTCCCCTGGCATCTACTTCCCAGATCCATTCTCCGGTGCTTTCCGCGACATCCTGAAAACGTTTTTCCGATTCCCGCAGGGTCCCAATCGAAACGGTCGATTGTTTTAAATCACCTGCCATCTTATTGAAAGCCCTGGTAAGGTCGCCTATTTCATCTCCGGTAGACGGCTTGAGCCTGTAATCCAAATTTCCTTCAGCGATTCTTCCAGCCATCTTGTTCAAGGCTCTTATCGGCCTTGTGAGGTTGACGCTCAGTAAACCCGCGAGTATGAGTATAAAGAACAGGCCAACAGCAGCTACCGCTGTCATGCTCTCCCTCATCTTTGTAATAAAAGAAAAAGCCTCCCGGGTATCCTGCATCAGACCTATCCTCCAGCCCTGTCCGAGATAATCCTGGTAGCCTTTAAGGATATCATAATAACAGATCTGGCGTGGTTTTCCGGGAATCAACCTATTCGCTATTCCTCCCATTCCGGACAGGATCTTATTCCTAAAACTTCCAGGGGTCAATTTGTAAAGAAGTTTATTTTTATCAGGACACGCGATAAGATTGCCTTCTCTGTCTGTTAAAAAAACAAATCCTGTTCTGCCTAACTTGACCCTGTCGGTAATGCCCCATATCCTATCCATGTTCACCTGGCCGCCGATAACCGCTATTACGTTACCGTCCTTACCGATTACGGGAGCCGTGACTATTACGACCAACCTGAAAGGCGAAAGAATGGCGTGAACGGGCGAAACGACCACTTTGCCGGCTTTCGCTTCCTTAAACCAGGATTTAGCGCCCCACTCGCCCCGATAATCATACATGGTAGAACCTAAAACTACGCCGTCCGGGTCCACGAGCGTAATATCTTCGAACACCTTGTAATAATCCTGGACTTTCCGCATTTCACGCAGCTTATCCTTAACGTTGACGCTTTCCGACTGCACTATAGGGTTTTGGGATAGAGATTTGATATTCGTATAAGCGGAAAAAACGGTCCTTTCAACTTCATTCCCTATTTCGTGAGACAGGTTCGAAAGGTTCTCTTCAACGCTGTCGCTGATACTTTGTCCCGCCTGAAGATAGGTAAGAATGGAAATACTGGCAAACGGCAGAAGCGCCACTATCAAAAAGTAAAGAGTTATCTTTAAACGTAATGTCCTTTTGGTCACTTTTTTGGCCTCCTTATTGCTTCCTTTTTAATTGCAGTTCGGACCATATTCTATTCACGGTCTGCTCTTTTATCCTCTGTTCCTCCCCGTTGCCCTCAATATAAAATTCACATCTTTTCAGGGTTCCTTCATCCGGATAAAGAAAAGGGCTCTCCAGGATCTCTTTATCAGTAAGGGGTGCCGCAGCCGCATTGCAGTTAGCATACCAGAGATAATTCGCGATATCAGCGCTTACTTTTGGGTCAAGAATGTAGTTGATAAAAACTTCAGCGGTATATTTATGTTTTGCGTCCCTCGGGATCATCATTGAGTCCACCCGAATAGCGGCGCCTTCCTTTGGTATAAAATATTCAAGATCTTCGTTTTCGTCAATCGCGAACATCCCTTCTCCGCTGTGCTGCTGGACCGCCCATAGTTCGCCGGAGATCAGTTTATTCCTTGCTTCTATTGCACCTAAGTACCCTGCGATAATAGGGCTTTGTTCGAGAAGTTTTTTCTTCGCCTCTTCCAGTTCTGAAACATCGGAAGTGTTTAAAGAATATCCTAAATATTTCAAGGTAGAACCTATTACTTCAAAACCATTGTTTAGCATAGCGATCTTTTTCTTATATTCAGGATTCCACAAAACAGCCCAGCTTTCTTCGTCACCCCTAATAAATGCTCGGTTTATGACAATGCCCGTTGTTCCCCAAAGATACGGCACCGAGTATCTGTTTCCAGGATCATACGAGGGATCAAGAAACTTTTTATCGATATTTTTCAGGTTCGGTATGTTATTCGAGTCGATCTCTGTCAGCAATCTCGTTTGTCTTAGTTCTCTCACAATATTGTCGGAGGCTATCACCACATCGAACTTCCTGGGATTAGACTGAATCTCGGAAAGCATCAATTCTTCGTCTTCAAATGTTTTCAGGTTTATTTTTATTCCAAATTTCTTTTCAAAATTATCTAAAGTATCGGGGGCAAAATAATCCTCCCGGTTGTAGACGTTCAAGACTTTTGAAAGCTTTCTTTTTTCGGCTGGTAAACTATCTTCAGCTACAAAAAGAAAGACAAAACAAGTTGCAACCAGAAAAGATAATAATTTCGCTCTTTTTATTTTTTCCCTCCCCTATTCTTAAACTTCCCCATATGGTTCGTCTTTTCCGAGCTCCTTCGAAAGTTCGTTGATCTTTTTCTTCAGCTCTATCATCTGCATCTCGCGGCCTACCGTCACGCTCTTAAAATGCTCGAGCTCCCTAAGGTGCGTTTTGATCTCTCCTTCTGCCTTCCTGCGCTGGTCGACCTCCTTGACGAGGGATTTCCTCTGCTCAAAAAACTTTTTTATAAGCCGCATTATGTCGCCAAACTCTGTTTTATCCGCTAATAGTTTATCCGCGTGAGTAATATTCTCCTCTTTTAAGCTTTTTGAGATCATCCCGAGCGGTGCTGTAATAAAACCGAAAAGGTATATCGCGATTATTAACAAAATCGTCAGAGAAAAAATAACAAGCTGAATAAGAAACACTCTGAACGCTTTTTGATAAAGCCCTATGATCTTAGATTTTGCCGTTACAGTTATATACGCCAAGGGTTTGCCGTCCCATCCGTTCAATTTCCTTGAAAAAACTATTATTCCTTTTCTTGGAACAGATATCATTTTTTCAGGTTTGGCAGAAACGCTGACCTTTGTCCCCGTCGCTTTCGCGATTTCATCAGTAAAATCTTTTCCCCACAAGCGCCCTACTAAAAAGTATCCTTCAGGGGATTTAATTCTTTCAACATCTTCTCCCCAATGGATCGTAGCGCCGCGTATTTCCATTATTCCTTCAGGGATGTTGATAAAAAAATGGCAGAAGCGGTTCTCGAAACCGGGCTCTTTAGGAAATAGTTTGCTTAATGCCTCCGTCAGGGGTACAGGAAGCTTATTAAGACTTTCATCCTCCAGATTGTTTCCCGCGTGTAAAAGCTTTAATTTTGTATCAAAGATCCACGCCGCATTACATTTAAAAGTATCAAGGGTAATATTGATATTGGTTTCCGCCCATTCTGCCAGGGAATATCCGGTTTTTCCGACTTCCGGTAAGTTGTCAGAGGCGGCTTTCACATAGTCCACCATCTCATCCCACCAGGTGTAATCATATGAAAAAGTGTATACGTCTTTCCCTATGAGTTCGGTGATCTTATTGAAAAGTTCTTCCTTTTCTTGGGATTCTCTCTCAAATAACATATGTAACCTTTTTTGCTCGGTGACAATGTAGGAAGAGACTCCCAAAATAAATACAGTCGTGATCAGGAGAAAAAGAATAAACGATTTTGTTTGAATTTTCATATTCCCTCTCCTTGTTTTGATTTTTTTCTTTTTTCTATACTTTTATTTCATTGGCAACAAAATCGTTGCCGTCGTGCCTTTTCCGGGCTCACTTGAATATTTAAGCTCACCGCCATGAGCATGTACGATACCATAGCATACAGATAACCCCAGGCCAGTTCCGTGATTTTTCGTCGTGAAGAAGGGGTCGAAGGCTTTTTCAAGGTCTTCTTCTGCCATACCGCTTCCGGTGTCCTTAAAGTCTATCCGCGCGTTACTCACCTCTTTCGAAGTCGTTATTGTGATGGTTCCGCCCTCCGGCATGGCGTCCTGCGCGT
>JBAROI010000016.1:0-8794 GCA_049642015.1 Candidatus Omnitrophota bacterium
GAACTTTATCCCACGCTGGAGACTAAAAGAGCGGAGGGCCTTTTCCTTGCCGGGCAGATAAACGGCACGACCGGCTACGAAGAGGCGGGTGCGCTCGGGCTCATGGCCGGCGTTAACGCGGCAAGAAAAGTCAGGAAGGAAGATCCCGTTGTGCTGGACAGGTCACAGGCCTATATTGGCGTCCTTATAGATGACCTTGTCACAAAGGGGACCACCGAGCCCTACAGGATGTTCACTTCTCGCGTGGAGTACAGGATACTTGTCAGGGAAGATAACGCCGACGTACGATTGTCCGATACCGGGTATAAGATAGGGCTTGTCTCAAAAGAAGGGATCGAGCGGGCTAAGAAAAAGATCGAGAATGTCGAAAAAGAGAAGAACAGGATTACCTCGATCCATCTTTTAAAACGCCCGGATAACAGCTATGAAGACGTAGTGCGCATGGAAGGCAAAGAGCCGGAACTTTCGTACTACGAAAAGGTGCAGCTTGAAGTGGATGTCAAGTATACCGGGTATATTGAAAGGGAGCTTTCGAAAATAAAAAAGTTTAAAGAGCTGGAAAAGATACGCATCCCTGAAAACTTCGATTTTTCGCACATAGAGGGGCTGTCGAATGAAATAAAAGAGAAGCTGACAAGTTCCAGGCCCGGCTCCCTCGGGCAGGCCTCCCGTATATCAGGCGTGACTCCTGCTGCGATCTCGATTTTAATGGTCAAGTTAAAGAGAGCCTAGAGGGGAGTGTACTCCGTGCTCAAACAGTTCGAAAACAACGATTTATGATCACTATTTTTCGAAAACTGCGCGCGGAATACACTCCCCCCCTAGGCCTTAACTAGGAAACTTTAAATTAAAATGAGATACTACTCATTTAATAGTTATTTGAAAAGCAAGTACGGCGAAAGGGTCCACCGCCTGAGTCTTGACGCGGGGTTTACCTGCCCCACCACCGGCGGCGCCCTCGGCCGGAAGGGCTGTATATATTGCAACGAAAAAGGATTCAGCCCGTTCGCGGGGCAAGAAGTGCCTTTGCGCGAACAGGTAGACAGGTCCATTGCTTTTGCCAGGGAGAGGTATAAGGCGGAGAAATATATTGCGTATTTCCAGAACGCTTCGGGGACGCACGCGCCGGTCCATAAATTGCGCCAGACTTACGATATCATAAAAGGCTTTCCGGGCATCGTGGGACTTTTCATATCCACGCGCCCGGATTGCGTGGATGATGAGAAACTCGCCCTCATCCGGAGTTACGCGGATGATTATGAAGTGTGGATAGAATACGGCTTGCAGACAATACACGATAAGACGCTTGATTTTATTAACCGCGGGCATACCTTTTCCCAGTCGGTCCAGGCGATAAAAAAGACCGCTGAAAAGGGGATAAAAGTCGCCGTTCACGTCATTCTTGGCCTTCCCGGGGAGACAAAAGAGGATATGACAGAGACAGCCAGGGCGATCGCAGGGCTCCCCGTCTCGGGCGTGAAACTGCACGTCCTTCATGTTTTAAAAGACACCAAGCTCGAGAGCCTTTACAGGGAAGGAAAGATAGAGCTGCTAGCAAGGGATGAGTACGTAACAGCCGCATGTGATTTTCTTGAAAGCCTGCGGCCAGATTGTATAATTTTCCGGCTGGTTTCAGAAGCAAGGGAAGAGTTCCTTGTTGCCCCTGAATGGATCAACGATAAAGGCAGGGTCATAAGCCAGATCGAGAAAGAGCTGGAAGACAGGGGCAGCCTTCAGGGGGCCGCGTTCTTGCTTCACGAGTAACTCTGTTGTATAGTATGTAACAATATGATAATATAATAATCGATCTTTAAGCTAGAAATAAGGAGGAATTATGAACGCTAAAATGTTGCTTTGTGTACTGGTTATTACACTTCTGGTTTTTACACCGCTAACAGAAAGTTTTGCCGCCGGAAAATCTTCCTCAGATCTTTTACGTGAAGGCCTTCTGGGCGCGGGTGCCGGCGCGGTCGGAGGAGCCGCTTCAGGAGCCAAAGGCGGTGACATCTGGAAAGGGGCATTGGCAGGTGCCGGTGTAAATATCGTCGGCGGAGCTCTTCTGGATTCCATGAGCGGGGAGAAGGTGGACTCGACCGAGCGCGTCGATTCGGTCAGCCCCCGCACGGCTTATTCCGACGGCTACGAGGAAGGATACCAGAACGGCTACAAGAAAGGGTACACGGACGGCTACCGGGATGGCATGAGAGACGGCTATCAGAACAAGGGCAGATAAGATGGCAAAGAAAAAACCTTCGAAGAAGAGAGTAAAGGAAAAGGCGAAGAACCGCAAGGAAGGCCTTGAGCTCAAGGAAGATCAGACGGAAGCCCTTCTCAGGTCCATCCTTGATAAAGAGCGGATAATAAAGCACACGGAAGAAGCGCTTTTGCAGTCCATAATGCATTTAAGGGACATCTTTGAACAGTCTCCCATCGGGATAGGGCTCCATGATAAAAAGGGCGAACTTCTCTTGGTCAACAGTTCTTACCTGAAGACCTTCGGCCTGGATTCTTTCAACGAGATAAGGCAGCAGAACCTGTTCGACGCCCTGGAATTGCCTAAAAGAGACGCGAAAAAACTCCAAAAGGGGAAAATCATCCAGTATGAGGCCGAATATGTCTACGAGAAACTCGAGCACCACGTTCAAAAAGAAGGAATAGCGCATATCCTTTTCATCGTTTCGCCTCTTTTCAGGGAAAAGAAGATAATAGGATACATGTCCCAAGTCCAGGATATTACCGAGCGTAAAAAAATAACAGAGTCCCAAAGACTGGTGCAGCTGGGACGCCTTCTGTCGGACATGGCGCACGAGATCAATAATCCCCTCATGATAATTTCCGGCAACGCTGAACTTACCCTGATGGAGGACGTAAAGGATCCGAAGATCAAGGGTGTACTTGAGTTAATACTGGACGAATGTTTTCTCGCCGAAGATATTATCCAGAGACTGCTCAAGTATTCCAGGCTGGGAAAAGTAGACAAGGGTCCCGTTGACATAAGTAAGGCGGTCGATCTTGTCACGGGCATCCTGGAGCATCAATTCCGTACGTCTAATATTGAGATCGAGAAGCATATCGAGCCGGGTCTGCCGATGGTGAGGGCGAACGAAAAGCAGCTCCAGGAAGTATTCATGAACATTATCCGCAACGCCTCGGACGCCATGCCGGACGGAGGCCGTATTACTATCCAGACCAC
This sequence comes from Candidatus Omnitrophota bacterium, assembly GCA_049642015.1. GTDB lineage: Bacteria > Omnitrophota > Gorgyraeia > Tantalellales > Tantalellaceae > JBAROI01. Next base: position 3,194 of record JBAROI010000016.1, read on the forward strand.
GCGTTACAGGAAATTCCTGAAGATCGATGTGACGGATACCGGCGAGGGCATGCCCAGGAAAGTTATGGCAAGGGTCTTCGAACCTTTCTTTACGACAAAACAGAAAGGGACGGGCCTGGGCCTGGCGGTCTGTCATTCGATCATGCAGGAACACGGCGGCGATCTTCTCTACGACAGCAAAGTCGGCAAGGGGACAACGGCGACGATCCTTTTACCTGCCATTGGCAGTTCGCGCAAGAAAGCACATGCGTAAGATCTTAGTAATAGATGATGAAGCCAGGATCGTCGACATCATAGCCGAATACCTGACTATCAAAGGGTTCGAGGTCTTAAGGGCTTACGGCGGCCAGGAAGGCCTGGACATAATAGATAATACCCCTTCCATAGATCTCATAATCCTGGACAAGAAGATGCCCCAGATCGGCGGCGCGGCTATAATACGCCACTTGAGAAATCACGGGATAGACATACCGGTTGTAGTTATTACCGGTTCTATAACATTGTCGCAGCTGATCCGCGCCAGGGACATGAGTTATGAGGAAGTGCTTTTTAAACCGGTGCGCCTCAAGGTGCTTCTGGATACGGTAAAAAGGATATTGGTATCCAGATCAAAAAAGAAATAGACCTTTCTTGCCACATCAAAAACCATTCTCTATGAAAAAACAACTGCAAACAGATATTTATTCCCTGGCGTTCGGGGGAGATGGTGTCGGAAAAATTGACGGGAAAATATGTTTCGTGAAAGGCGCCATCCCAGGAGAAAAAGTCCTACTCAACGTCAATAAAGAAACGCCCAGCTACATGAAGGGGGACCTTGCCGAGATTCTCGTTCCTTCGGACGACAGGACCCCGCCGGCATGCAGGTATTACGACAGGTGCGGCGGATGCCAGCTCCAGCATATTTCATACGAAAAGGAACTGTTCTATAAAAAAGAGCAGGTTGTCGAGCTGGTAAAGCGGATAGCAGGGGTAGAAAAGATCGAATGCGGGGATATCGTCGCCTCTTCTGGCCCTTATCATTACAGGTCGAGCATCACGCTGCATAAAAAGGGAGAAAGGTACGGATTCTATGCTGCCGGCGGCTTTGACGGGGAGATCATAGAGATCGAGGAATGTCCGATAGCCGAGGAAGCGATCAACAAAGAACTCCCGCTTACGGATAAAGGAAAAGGCGCCAGCGAGGTCACGCTGAAAGCAGATCATCAGGGACGCGTCTGGAGCTCCGGAAAGTCAGGGGAAAGGTTTTTTCCTGACAAGTACAGGGAGATGGAACTTTATTTTTCACCCAAAGCGTTCTCACAGCCGAATCGTTACATTTCCGAAAAAATAGCGGAGAAACTGGAAGAGTGGATCGGGCCGGCGGGGGATGATACGGCGTTCTTTGACGCGTTTTGCGGCGTTGGGTTTTTTAGCTTTCTCCTGAAGCAGGTTTTTGGAGTAAGGGCGGGGATGGATTCAAGCAGGATCTCGATAGAGTGCGCCAAGACGACCGTAAAAGCGCAGGATCTAAAGAATGCGAAGTTCCACAAGGGCGATGTGGAAAAGGAATTTCTACCTTTTTTTGACAAGCTTAAAAGGCGCGCGAACGTGCTTCTTCTTGACCCGCCGAGGAAAGGCGTGAGCGGGGACTTCCTGGACGCGATAAAGTCCAGAGAAGATATTGATAAGATATATTATATTTCATGTGACCCGGCCCGCATGGCAAGGGACATAAAGATACTCACTGCCTCCAGCGGCTGGGACCTGGGCAGGATCCAGCCTTTTGATATGTTCCCCAGGACAAAACACATAGAAACGCTTGCGGAGTTTGTCAGGGGTAAGGAATAGGCTTGCCCATATTCTGCATTTCGTATATTATATATATCCATAATATGCATTTACGCCAAATCTAAACGAGGAGACCGGTTATGTTCAGAGAAGAAATAAAGGTTCTTGACTGTACGGTAAGGGACGGGGGGCTCATCAACGATCATTATTTTGACGATAAGTTCGTCCGGGAAGTCTACAAGGCGGTTTCCGCCGCAGGCGTGGATTACATGGAAATAGGGTACAGGTGCTCAAAGAGCATAATGTCGCCGGACAAGTTCGGGAAATGGAAGTTCTGCGACGAGGACGAGATCAAGAGGGCGATAGAGGGGATAGAGCCAAAGACCAAGCTCTCGGTCATGGTTGACGTCGGACGCGTCGAAAAGGAAGATATTCTTCCGTGCAAAGACAGCGTTGTGGACATGATACGCGTTGCCACTTACGTGAAAGATACCGATAAAGCGATCGACCTTGCCAATCAGGCTGCGGATAAGGGTTATGAGACCACGATAAACATCATGGCTATATCCAAGGCCCTTGACAACGAACTTGACGAGGCGCTGGAGCAGATCGAAAGAGAAACCAAAGTGCTCGCCGTTTACATCGTGGACAGCTTCGGATCGCTGTATTCCGAGAACATCCAGTACCTGGTCGGAAAGTATAAACATTTTCTAAAGTCCAAGGAAGTAGGCATCCATGCGCACAACAACCAGCAGCTCGGGTACGCGAACACGATCCAGGGCATCATCGAAGGCTGTAATTTTGTAGACGGGACCATATACGGCATAGGCAGGGCCGCGGGGAATTGCCCCCTTGAACTTCTGCTGGGTTTTCTCAAAAACCCGAAATTCGATCTCCGTCCTATCCTAGACGTTATTGCCAAAGAATTTATCCCACTCAGGAAAAAGATCGAGTGGGGGTACGTCATACCTTACGCGATAACGGGCATGTTCAACGAGCACCCCAGGGCCGCCATGGAGCTGAGAAAAACGGAACAAAAAGACGATTATCTGAAGTTTTACGAAAGCATGCTGGCAACGGACATGGAATAATGATGGACGTGGACAGGTTCAAAAAACTCCCCCTCATGGGAATAGTGAGGGGCGTTAGCATGGAGGACGTGGAACCTCTTCTGGAGGCCTCGATAGGGGCGGGGCTTGAAACGATAGAGGTCACGATGAACACACCCGGCGCGCCGGAGATGTTGTCCCGGATGCGCGAAATATCCGCCGGCAGGGCCATGGTGGGCGCGGGTACCGTGCTTTCGAAAAGCGACCTTGATGCCGCTCTTGACGCGGGAGCGGGTTTTATCGTCACGCCGGTCTTTGACGGGAATATAGTGAGATCATGCATAGAAAAAGACATTCCCGTTTTCCCAGGGGCTCTTACTCCCCGCGAGGTGTTCATGGCCCACGAAGCGGGGGCGACGATGGTCAAGGTCTTTCCCTCCAGCGCATTCGGCCCCGGCTACATAAAAGCCCTGAAGGGGCCTTTTGACGGAGTGAGGCTTATGGCGGTCGGCGGCGTAAACCTTGAAAATGTAGATGAATATTTCTCTTCGGGCGCGGATGCCATTGCTTTCGGGGCAGGCGTTTTTAAAAAAGAGTGGATAGAAGCGAAAGATTTTACGTCAATAGGCAACTTGATTAGAAAGTTTGTGACAGTCGTCAAAGAAGCAAAAGCATGTCATCCCGGAAATCCTGAGCGAAGCGAAGGATTTCCGGGATCTAATAAAATTATTATGTGATCCCGGATCTCGGCTTGCAGCCTCGCCCGGGATGACATATGAACAACGAAGTATGCGCATATTTTCATGGAACGTTAACGGAATACGGGCGGCGCTTGAGAACGGCTTTCTTAAGCTGCTGACCAAGAGATCTCCGGACGTCTTATGCCTGCAGGAGACCAAAGCCTATCCTGATCAGTTAGATCCATCCATTATCTCTCCGCGCGGTTACACGACTTACTGGAATAATCCTTCCAAAAAAGGTTACGCGGGTGTCGCTGTTTTCACGAAAAAAAAGCCGTCTTCAGTGGAAAAAGACTTTTCCGTGAGATCTTTCAATACCGAGGGCAGGGCGCTCATACTCGAGGTAGGCAAGTTCACCCTTATTAACGTTTATTTCCCCAACGGACGGATGGGCCCGGACAGATTAAAGTATAAGATGGAGTTTTACGACAGGTTCCTGAAATTCGTCGACGGCCTTAAGAACAGGAATATTGTGATCTGCGGCGATTTTAATACCGCGCACGAGGAAATAGATCTGGCGCGGCCTAAAGAGAACGAGATGTTTTCCGGCTTTCTCCCGATGGAGCGCGAATGGATGGATAAATTTGTTTCAAATGGGTATATTGATGCCTTCAGGCATTTCAATAAAGAGCCCGGACATTATACGTACTGGGATTATAAGGCACGGGCCAGGGAAAGGAACGTGGGCTGGCGGATCGATTATTTTTTCGTAACGGAGAAAGTTCTTCCAAAAGTAAAAGACGCTTTTATCCTGCCGGAAATCATGGGTTCGGACCACTGCCCGATAGGAATAGAGATCAAATAATGATTAAGGAATTACCGAAACTATTGATTGCCGATAAAAAGGGCGAGATCTACGACGCGCCTTATCTTCAGGCTACGGGCATGAAAGCCGGGGAGTACTTTCCCCTCGAAGCTTCGCATCTTGTGGAGCTTCATCCCGACAGCGAGTTTTTCATGCTTCCCGGAAGAAACCCTGTTGGACGCGATCCTCTTACCGGCGAGTATATTGAACTGAAAAAGAACCCGCTTGCCCGCGGGAGCGAAGCCTGCAACGCGGTAGCCGCTTTCCTTGCCCCCGGCTATACGGCAACTTACAGCGCCTCATACCGCCAGAGGCAAAAAGCGCGTATGTTGCCCCTGTTCAGTTACGCGGCCGTCGCCTTTTACAAGGGGAAGTTTTACGCTGCCGGCCTGCGCATTGATAGAGAGAGGCGCCAGGAGCTGAAGGGTATGAACATGCCCCTCTTGCGGAGGAACGTGAAAAAGTTCAAAAAAACTTTTCCCAAAAACAGACTTGTAAAACATCTTGAAGGGTGCGCACTTTGCTACGGGTGTCCCGCGGCAAAGAATTTTTTCCTGCAAAGATACGAGTGCCCGCTGCCGACTTCGCCTACCTGCAACGCGAGATGCATCGGCTGCATTTCGTACCAGCCGGGAAAAGGGTGTTCGGTAACTCAGCCCCGCATCAAATTTGTCCCCACGGCGGAAGAAGTGGCTGAAGTCGCGCTTTTTCATATACGCAACGTGAAGGATCCCGTTGTTAGTTTCGGACAGGGCTGCGAGGGGGAGCCCCTCATGGTGGGCGACGTACTGGAGAGATCAGTAAGGCTCATCCGCGATGTGACGAAAAAAGGCGTCATCAATCTCAACACGAACGCGAGCAGGCCCGATGTAATACGGCGTCTTTTTGACGCTGGGATGGATTCAATAAGAGTGAGCGTAAACAGCGCCCGCGAGGACTATTATTCAAGGTATTATCTTCCCATGGGCTACAGTTTTCGGGACGTTGCGTCTTCCATAAAATACGCGAAAAAAGCCGGCGGGTTCGTCTCCATAAATTACCTGGTGATCCCGGGTTTTACCGACTCGCGTAAAGAAGCCGACGCTTTTTTACGTTTTCTTGGAAAGACGAACGCGGATATGATACAATGGCGCAACCTGAATTATGACCCGCTTGCTTATTTTAAGAAATTGAAACTTTCGGTAAAAAAGGAAGACATGATCGGGGTAAAAACGCTTATCGGGAGGGTGAAGAAGGAATT
>JBAROI010000031.1:0-15465 GCA_049642015.1 Candidatus Omnitrophota bacterium
ATGAATGCCTCATCGCCTGTCGTGAAGAGCTGGTAAGAAAAACCGGCCAGATCGTGTCGGCCGGCGGATCTGATCTACTAGGCAAAAAAGCGATGCTTTTAGAGTTGTTTTTCCCGGCTTCCTATAAGTTTGGTGAATTCGGAAAACATGCTCTGGCTCCGGCCGAGCTACTTACTCCAGGTAAAAAACCGGCTCCGGCTAAAGCCAAAGCACCTTCTTTGGCTCAGATGCTTTTGATGGATGATAGGCCTGACGCGGGTGAAGTGGGTGCACCTGAAACGCCTGCACCGGACAGACCCAAAAAGGATGCTACTCAAGTTTTACCGGCTGCGAAAACTCCGCCGGACAGGCCCAAAGGATCTGCTACTAGAGTTATGCCGGCAGCAAAGCCTGCTCCACCGAAAGAACCCGAACCGGGTGAAAGGACTACACGCGTCGGAATGCCTGCGGTAACTGAAACACCTGCTCGGACTGAAGAACCTGCGCCGATTGAAACGCCTGCTCCGACTGAAAAACCTGCCTCAGCTGAAACTGAACCCGTCGCTAAAGCTGAAACTCCGCTTGCTAAAAGAACCCAAGACGGCAAATTAGCCTACAGGGCAAAGCAAAAGCTCTTAGACATAAAGAAAATTTTAAAAGGAGAAGCGGAAGCCATTCTTCCCATTAGCGGGGAAAAAGGAAAAGTTCTCGCATCAGAAATAGTGGACAAACTTATCAGTAGCGAAATGACGCTGATACTCAAGGGGGGTGCGACAGATGCTGATAGAGATAGGGTGATACAGGAATGTGTAAAGGTGCTGGAAGAAGGCGGAGTTATCCCCTTCATGGCAAAGAAAGCCGTTGAAGTAATGGCAAGAAAGGCCAGAGAGATCGTCCAGATAAAATACGCTAAAACAAAAAGACGGTCTGATAAAGGTAAAGGGCTCATCGGTCTCTTTATAGCCGGCCTTGTTTCGATATTTGCCTTCTCGCGGCCCGCTTTAGCAGGTGACATTCCTGGGTTCGGAACACTGGCTTCCGCAAGTACCGCAGGCCTTTTTGCCGCTATTGTCATCTTTTTTGTAGTGCCTTCTATCCTGGCCAAGGTGGCCGTAATGCTGCGGGTGCGTGCGGAAATACGGAAAAATTCTTTACCTCTTGATATTGAAACAGATGAAAAGATACTGGCTAGGATTCCGATAGTTATCGAAAGGGCAAAGAAAAACGCCAAAGAAGAGATAAAACTTCAGGACGGGAATACTCGCCACCCCTTCGGTGTGGCAGCCGATCTGATGGACGGCAAGGGTAACATAATCGCCGAAGCGAAGCAGAGGATCCCTTCCGAAGTGGGTGATGACACCCCAAAAAAATATGACCATGCCGAGATAGTAGTTTTTGATATTGCCGAAGATAAAGAAAAAGAAAACTGGTCGGATTACACGCTTATTACTTCGCTTGAACCATGTGACATTTGTGCCCAGGCAATAATTAACAGAGGGATAAAAAAAGTTGTTATTGCCACGCTCGATCCGGGGCCGTTAATGGGAACAGGCGAGGGAGTACGGGCTTTGCGGTGGGCAGGAATCGAGGTTACTATCGCCCCGGTTGAACATCAAAAAGAAGTCCTTGAGCATTTGTGCGATGATCCCGGAAGGATAGCGAATACATTAAAAGAGAACAGATCCCGCCAGCTGGTGAGGAAGCCTGTTTCAGACATTGAAGAACTTAAAAAAGCCATACAAAAGCGTCTTGCTAAACAGAACTTTAAAACCCACCATGATCGGTTCGACCTTTTCGAATTCCAGAAAGATGTTCAGGAATTGTTAAGCATTATTTCGCCCGGCAAAGAAGGAAGATTACCTCAAATCTGCGCAATAAACGCCAATTCCCTGAATGTAGGTCTTGATGTTGATAAAATGTTCGCAGACAGGGTCCCTGCCTATCTTATTTCATGGTCTAAACAAGCATCTTATCTGACTAAGGATAGACGTTTCAGGACAGTCATTGCCGGGACTAATGAAAATTGCCGTAAAGTAATATCAGATATCGAGAAACATCAAACATCGCTGGATGATGTTTACGTATTGATAGGGTTTAAGCCCGGTGAAAAATGTGAAGTAGTGAAAGCTAAAGAATTCATGGAAGCGGACTCGCGTCATATTTCACCCGAGCGTGAGAAAAAACCAAAGGATCAAAAAACCGTTCCCGATCCTTCACGAAGAGATTTTCTAAAAGATGTCGCTACTGTTGTGGGAGGATTGGCGCTATTGCCCGTTGCGTCATATATAGGATCGGAAAATCATAAAGGAAAAATTGTCGTTTGCGTCCTGGATTCGCTCGGAAACATGACAAAAAGACAGAGAGACGATATCAGATGGTTCAGAGACCTGAAGCACGGCAGCGTGGTCTATTCGATCATTAGAAGAAGTATCGATAAAGAGGAAATATATTATGATAACGTCGATATGTTGTTTTATAAGATGGACGAAGAGCCGGGAAAGCATTCCAGGAGAAAGTATCTAAATGCCTTGTTAAGTATCGAAAGTTATGTCAACACCCATCCCGACGATAAGGTTGTTATAAATGCCAGTTTCGGAGGCGAAAAAGATGATCCTTCCGCAAATATTCTAATAAAGAGGCTTTTAGAAAAGGGTGTAATAATTGTGGCGGCCGTGGGCAACGATAATTCTGAAAAAGTGGGTTATCCGGCTGCTCAGGAAGGTGTAATTGCCGTGGCCGCTTCTGACGGTGACGGGAAAGCCTCGTATTCAAATTATGGAAATGAAATAGATCTGGTTGCCGACGGTTCTTTTACTTCGGTCCAGCGGAGAGAATTACCTGTTCCTGGTGGCAGGAAGATCATAATAAGAACAACTACTGTAAACGGAACGTCTTTCGCGGCGCCGAGAGTTACGGCTGCCATTGTAAAGATGTTGCATTTCGGGATGAGAAAACCCGAGATCCGGGCGGATATAAACGAAAGAATTATCGATGCGTTGAGAAAGACTTCAAAACCCTTGGACAGTCGTCTTTATCGTGAGGGCAAACTTGGTTCCGGAGTGGTATCTGTCGAAGAGGCGGTAGAAAGGTTTGACCCGGGGTACCGCTGGCAATATTTCAGGAAATGGTTAAAGGCGAACGTTTTTAGAATGGTCTTATTTCTCATGGGCATTGAATTGGGTAGTTATGCGCACAAGATGATGAAAGGGTCGGCACCGGTGGATGAGCCGACAAGCATGGCAAGATTTGTAGGTGTCGCATTGGGACTTATTGCCGGCATTGTGGTATTTGTAATATTTACCAATAGTGCCAGCGTGCGCTATGCCTTGCCTGTATTTTTAAGGGGATATACGCGTTCAAATTTTGGGCGTATATTGCTAACAGCAGCTACCATTGGAATATTTGGTTTTATAGGCGCTGCTGCGGGCAAAATGTCTTTTTATGTGTCCGCCTGGGTTAAGATCCATTACTACGCGAGAAAAAAGGATATAAACGGATTAATGAGTCAGTCAAGAAAGTTACATTGCCAGGGTACGAGAATGCAGATAGAGATTTTAAAGGCAATTACAAAGATCGGGGAAAAAGCCATGCCCCGTGCTATAGATTGGCTATTGCATAATTCGCATAGACTGGACGGGGAAATGATAAAAGCCTTGGGCAGGCTTAGTGAAAAGTATCCCCTCAAAGAACACGTGACAAAAAGGACGTTGAAAAGAATTTCTTCAACTTCGGGAACAGCATCTCAATTGGCAGATTGGATAATGCATCATTTGAAAGTTCCGGACGAGGAATTGAAAAAACTGCTCAAACACTTGGATGAGAAGACCTCGTTTGTAGGATTTTCAATTGATGAGGCATCAAGGAATCGGAAGGAAAAATTAGATGTTTTGCGGGCATTAGCAATACTGGGTTCAAAGGAAGCTTCAATTGAGGCTTCTGTAGCTGTTTCCCATTTTAAGGATTGGTTAACAGAAACACTGACGCGGATCGACGAAGAAGCGACAGATATATTGGCTGAATTCAACCAGAAACATCCATTTGTAGATTATTTGATCGAAGGAGCGCGAAGTGAAGCGTATAAAAAGGATTGGGACACAGACAAGATACTTAATATATTTGGAATGTTATCGAAAGAAGGCGACAAGGAAAAGGTAGTAGATGTCCTTTATGAGTTGGAAGGGAACCGGGGAGCGGCTCATAAAGAATTACGTTCCTACCCTGTGTCTGAAAAAGTTGAAGATTCTGCCAGGGAAAGGATCACAAAATGTGTGAACCGTATTATACAGCATATCGAGCAAGAGGGATGGGTGCCTTCAGAAGACAGAGATAAGATACTCGATATGTTAAAGGACTATGCGCAAGAGCTGCCTGTAATTTTCTTCAACAATCCAGGTGAGTTCTTTATGGCCCTTGACAGCGAGACGCGGAGAACTTCAGTTAATCTTGCCCTTTTGGATGATAGGTCCGATCAGGAAATCGAATCGATCATTTTCCAGAATATGGTTCGTAGTCTTCCCCGCCAGGTATCGCGTTTCCGGATTATAAAAAAATTGACCCAGGAAATGGGGGACATACGTAGAGCGGTTGCCCGTTTAAGGGGAATGCCTGCTGGCGAGGCGAGACGTGATTTTTGCGAAAAAATAAAGCATTTGGTCGCCCTTAAGACCAAGAATGAATTTGAAGCCCTTTCTTTTCAAAACCGGTATAGAAAGCATAGCGGGGATGATCTGGGATATAAAAATCTTAAAGATTACTTTTTAGGATTGATAAGCAGAACGACTGATCGCAAGAGAAGGGAAAAGTATTTTAAACTTTCGGAGATAACTCTTCCAGATGGTTCACTCGACCCGGATAAATTACTGGAACTGTTTGATGTGTTATATCCGAAACCGATCCATCATTGGCTTTTAGCCGTACATGCGGCTGAAACCGGAAAAGTGGATCGTCATGAACCGCTTGACCCGATGGAACACCCGAAGTGGATTCTTTCCTGGTTAATAAATCCGGATTATTGTGAGGTGAAGCCCGAGGAAGAGTCCGGGGACCAGACTCCTCCACGCGCTCCGCCTCACGGTTTCAGGCCACTTTCCTGGTGGTCCCTGGTCGGTCTTGGCGGGGGAGTGGACTGGACATTGATATTCGGCGGACTTGCCATGTTCAGCATCAATCACATAACCTCTAGCTGGCACACTATTTCAGTATTGGGATTCGCGGGATTTGCGGTTCTCGGCATCATCGGCATCATCTTTACGCTTACAAGTTTCACCAGGGTAATGGACTCTATCAGGGTCACCAGAAAAGCCCATCCGGACTTCGGCTTCTGGCGGGCCCTCACATACGACATAGGCCGCGATAAGGCGACGCTTGACAAACTCAGAGAGGTCTCGCTTTATACCCGTTATCAGATCCTGAATCACGAGACATACAGATTCCATATCCCCGGTCTATTAGCCTTTTTGCCGGAGATCATCACGACGAAAAAACTCAAAAAACTCGTGGCAAAACGCATCGGCGCGTCTTCAAAGAAGATATTGCTGATAGCATCTCCCATCAGCAACTTTATGCTGAGGGAGTCCGGAAGAAATGCCGGATATTTTGTCGCGCCTCCCTACGGTCTTTACAGGATGAAGTCTTACCTGGAAAAGAAGCAGCTGGCCAAGGTCGACGTTTTTGATCCCAACCTTTACCCGGAGGACGCCAAACAGAGACTGGAGCAGAAAATATTATCAGGCGGATATGACGTAGTCGGCTTCAGCCTTACGCATGTTAACATGCGTGATGAACTGGATTTGATCGCGCGCGTGAAGGAAGTATCTGAATCTAACGGACTTACGCCGCCTCTCCTGATAGGAGGCGGCACGGAAGCGACCCATAATCATAAACAATGGCTGGAAGAATCCTTGCTTGATGGCGTAGCCGTTGGGTATGGTGAGACGGTCCTTGAAGAGATAATAAAGAAGTTCCCGCAGAAGCAAAAAACGTCGCCAAAAAAATGGCTTGAAAAGATCGCCGGATTTGCAGTGCTTGACGAACAGGGTAATGTGAACATAAATTTCGCCAGGCCCGTTTCACAGGAGATGTTCAGAGAGCTTACGCTTGATAATGGACCGACGGACGCGATCCCCTACCAGGATTACTGGGATTTTAACGGCAGGCTCTATGAACCGCAGAACCTGAGGGTAAGGGGGGCAACTTTAAAAGCGGTCCGACTTTTTACCTCCAGCCACTGCCTTAACGGTTGCGGTTTTTGCTCATCTTCAAATTTTCTTAGCGCCGCGACCGGAAAATCGCACACGCCGATCGTTTACCTTAGTGCGAAAGATATTTTTGATCTTGTACTGCAGAACGTCAGAAGGCATAACCCGGAAGCCATATTCTTTAACGACGACGATTTTATCATTGATAATAAGGAAAAGGATACAAGAAAAAGGATCCTTGATTTTTGCGGCAAGGTCAAGGGGGCAAAGGAAGAAGGCCATATCCAGAGGGACCTGAAGTTCTATATCCAGACGAAAACAAGGAACGTTACACTGCTTGATAAAGTTACCGATACTTATGTTCCCGACCTGGAACTTTTAAAAGCCATGAAGGAGGCCGGTTTTGTTCTGGCCGCCCTGGGGGTTGAAAGTTTTTCCGACCAGGTGCTTAGAAGTCCTGCCGTAGGCAAAAAGGCAACAAAAAAAATGGCTATAGCGGCCGTGGACGCCCTCCTGCGCGCGGACATTACTCCCCTTGTTAATATTATTCTCCTTACGCCCGATATGAAGAAGGAAGATTTTGTGGAGACCGCCGATCAGGTGGTCAAATTCGCGCAAAAGGGCGTTCAATTCAGCGTTAACCCGTTTATAGAATATTTTCCCGGCGCTCCCGCGTTCCGAGGGATCGAAGAAGAAGGAGGATACTCTTTTTCGACAAAAAGAGTGGTTAGTCAAAAGACAAAGACGCCGTTTAGTGTACCCGTCAATTTAAAGCCGAATGATCCGGTGATGGCGACTGTTGCGGAAGGACTGGCGGCGGAACGCACGGCCGTCTTGACGGAATTACAGACCAGACAGGGATGGAGCTTCATCAAATATCCCTCACAGATCATTAACGGGTTGATCTCTTTTATGGCCGTTTACAGGCTCCTCTCTTCGCAAGAGAGAGATAGGAGCGAACGCGATGAAATGGCAAGAAAGGCCCAGGAGATCGAAAGGGTAATACTTCAGTTGATCAGTATAGCGAAGCCGACGCGCGGAACAGGCGTAATTCACTCACGCCAGGAGTTCAGCCACCTGGTCGAAAGGGCCCACGTGCTGATGAGGGCCCCGGAAATGACATATGAAAAGGCCGCAGACTTGATCAATATCGCCGGAGAACTTAAACACATATGGCCCAATACATATCAGAGGATCATAGGCCACCTTTCTCAATTTGCAGAGGATATCATTAATAAGAAAATACCCTTTGAGGGGAACGGAGAGGTCGTGAACTGTGTTGCCCACGGCCTGGCCAGGGTAGATGTCGAGTCGATCCGGACCGAGAAGTTGCTTGCTTTGCTTAACTTCTTTTTTGGGGTAATAACCCCGATCTTAAATGACTATTATGTGGACGAAGAGAACGTAGTGACCTTTGTGCCCAAGGGGCCGGTGGCGGATGAACCCGGCGAGATCGAAGAGGAGTTTTCCGGAAAGAACGTTATGATATTCGAGCCGCATCATGATGACGTTCTTTCTCATTTGGGAAATATCATGGAACAAAGGATCGTGCCGAAGGCGGATAAAACGACCTTTGTTACTTTATTGAACGACCCCTCGGGAGTTGAAGACGATTACGCGGAAAGATTTGCTCGTGAAGGTGAGCACGATTATACCGGAGAGCACGCAAAAAGACGATTAAAGATGACGATACGCAGGACCGAAGGCATAGCTTTAGCGAAAGCTTTAGGCGTCCAGGAATATGTCAGCCTGGATGGTTATGCCCCGGTAAGAGAAGGAGACGCGGTGAGAGATGAGAGGGGCCGCCTGCTCTCATATCAGTCTGTTTTTAGTATTCCCGTCAGAAGGATCGGCAAGGCGGTTTACAAGAGGCTGTGCAGTGAAGAGCCGGACATTATAATGATGCCATTGCCGAAAGGCGCTTATCACCAGAACCACCGTGATACTTCCAGGATCTTGATCAAAGAGATAATGGCTTACAACAAGCTGAGAGAGCAGCAGGGCAAGGAAAAGGTGAAAGTGTATTTTTACACATCAAACATCGATCAGGACGGTTTTACCACTTATGGCATAGATCCGAATGTAATAAATTTCTTTCCGAAAGAAGGCAGCGATAGAAAAAAAGAACTTTTCGGAATTTATGCCTCACAATTAGCCAGATACGGGCGTTATACGGAATTGCTGCACAGGCTGGATATGGATTGCGCGCAGAGGGAACTTGCCAGGAGGAGGCATGCCGGAAAAGAGCCGCACGAACTTTACGCCGAAACTTTATTAAAGGTCGATATTGTGCCGAGTGAATTCCAGAAGAAAAAAGAAGCAGAAGCCGCGGCGAGGGATGTTGAACGTTCAGTAAATATAATAACGACTAATCTTTCGCACATGGAAGGGGGCTATTTAAGGATCCACATCTTTGACGGAAACGTTTTCTTTGAAACGCCTGGTACCTTTGATTTTCTGCCGATCCAAGCTGGAGAAATCATCGCCGGAAAAAATGGCCTGATGGAGAAACTGGGCCTGGTTTCGATCATAGTAGATCATAAAGCATGCATGGCGAACTGGAAGGTAGTTGAAGGTAGGGTGCGTAAATTAGTCTCCACCCTCAGAAAAGGCGATGTTGCCGGCTTATCAAAATTGATGAGAGACGACCTGGGAATGGTCAGGGCGGAAGTGTTTTCTGCCGAAACCGATGCCTGTAAAGAAGCGGGCATAACCCCCATATACTGGCGGGATCTTGTGGACGAACGGATAAGGGGCAAGAAAAGGGTCGTCGTGAACATGCACCAGCCCGGGTACCAGAAGTACATGGGGTTTTTCCAGAAGATGGCGCAGGCTGACGTTTTCGTGTTTACCGATGTTTGCCAGTATGTCGAGCAGGAATGGATGAACAGGCAGAATTTCAGGGACCCGGAAGGGAAGAGGGACTGGTTAACGGTTCCGGTCTTAAAAGGGCCTGTATCAGACAGGGTCATGGATAAGGAAATAGATAGCACTAAGTCGTGGCAGAAGGCCCACTGGAACGCCCTCCTGCATACTTATAGAGACGAGCCGTATTTTGAAAGATATGCCAAATTTTTTGAAGAGCTTTACCGCCGCCGGTGGCGCTCGCTGAACGGTCTCAATGAAGTCATAACGAGGTATTTAACCAGACAGCTTGGCATAAAAGACGTTCTTGTTATAAGGTCCTCGCAAATGGGCGAGATCTCCGGCAAAAAGGCCGGGCTTATGGCTAACGTGATAGAGCGCGCGATAGGGGAAGACGCGATCCGCGAAAAAGAGGTCGTGTATATTTCGGGAAGAGGCGCGCTATCTTACCTGAACAGGGAAGTTCCGGGACAGGCAGGGATACTGGAAATGGACGTGCTACCGCTAAAGGGGATAGGTGTAGAGCTACAACGTTACAGTCCGCAGGACATAAAAGAAAAGTGGGGGGTCGAACCGTTTAATCCCGCCCTGGAGATCCTGTTCCAGGTCGGACCCCAGGCAAGGGAGATACTGGCCGCTTCGGTACAAGTGACAAGCCTGGACAAGAGCGTTATTTGCCTTCAGGAGGCGGCCATTAGGATCCTTTCAGAGATCAGAGAGATTTTAAGAAAGAAACCTGATATATCTCTCGAAGAGAGGGAGACCCTGGAGTTCCACGTTAAGTCGCTGGAAATGATCTATAGAAAGATCGAAGAAAGACATTCCGGAAAAACCCCCGGGATCATCGGAGACATCCTTATAGACGCGACTGAGCCTATTGACCGCGAAGAAGTTATACGGCTAATAGGAGAGGCCCAGCCAGGTACGGAACTTGTCGTATGGGGAAGGCATATGCCGGATGTTTTAAGGGAATATTTTGAACTGTCCAGGAAAGACGAAAAAGTAAGAGAGAATATCGTTAACATTGAGAAGTTGGCGCCGGAAAGGCCGAGCGGAAGAAAATATAAGTATGAATTGCTCGGCGGAGACGAATTGGTAAATATGTATACGGGGGAAGGAAGAAATATCAACCCGGACCTTGGGACGGTCAACAAGGAGATCCTGAAAAGATCCTGCTTTCTAGTCATGGCGGCGGGAGCCGGAACAAGGCTCGCGGAGCTTCTCAGCATGTCGTTTGAAGACAGGGTCAGTCTGGGGATAGGAGACATTGACCCGCAAAAGATCGATGTCTATTCGAAATCCACGATGCCGTTTACGAACGTTATGCATAAAAACCCCTTACAGCTGGCGGCAGAATCACTGGCTGCCCTTTGCCGGGACGAGGATGTGGATATACCTCTTACGGTCGTGTGCACCAAGGAGAACAGGAGCGGCATAATCAGATTGCTGCGGGAGAACGGCAACTTCGGATTGAAGAATGTCATATTGATAGAAGATTTTAGCGGTCCTCCCGTTTTTGACTCCAGGGGAAGGGTGCTGATAGAGGAGCAAGAATTCGTTCATAGCGGCGGCGGAACAGGCGGCTCGTTACGGACCTTATCAAACAAGAACATTACCGTTATAGAAAGAGACGGAAGCGTGAGTCAGGATGAAAAATTATCGCCGTTTGACTGGATGGAACTGTATCACGTAAAAGATCTGTATTTTCTCCAGTGCGATATGGTTTATACTCCGGAACTGTTGCGTTCACTGGTCCTTGCCAAAAACCGGGAGGGTAAGAGACTTGACCTTGTGGCGATGGGCTATAATTATCCGCCGGGTTCCAAATATCAGCTTGGAACCATCTTCAGACGGAGATACGAAAGCGAAGTTGATTATGAAGTCGTTGAACACAGGGACAGGACGCTTCAGCTACAGGAGTTGGTCGGTGAAGCGCAGGCAGACCAGATGGTCCCCGCTTATGCAGGAGCGCTCGGTATCAATATTGACATAGCAAGATATGTTGTTGCAAGACCGGATGAGTCCACGCCTTATATCCACTGGAATAAAAGAGAGAGGTTGGAGGATGGGACGGAAGTCGTGGTAAACAAAATACAATATTCTCTTACCAATCTATTTCAGGCTACGGACAGAGTCGGCGTTCTCATGGTCCCCTTTGAGGATGTTTCCCCGATGAAGGATCCTCACAAACTGGCATCCGTAAGGGCTTCTCTGGGGGACAGGCATAAGGAGTTTTTAAAAGCTAAAGGTGTGAAAACAATAAGCGACGAATCGGCCGTAGAGATGAGCCCCTTGGCGCGGATCGACCACGTGGGAGAAAACGTATCTATTGCAGACAACGCCAAGGTTTATTTCGGAGGGAGTCCGAACGTATTGAACACGATCGCGATCGGCGACAATGTAACATTTGGTGAAGACGTCACCGTTAAATTTGCCGGAAACAATGTGGTATTTGTCGAAAACAATGTAACGTTCAGAGGTGAAGGAGAAGTAGTCCTGGATGTCGGCCAGGCGGAGAGAGTTGTCATACCCGCCGGTCATGTTGTTGAAACGGGTAAAAGCAGGAGTCCCCGCCGAGGAACGCCTATCAGGTCCATCATGAATATAAGCGACGAAGACCTGTTAAGCCTCCTTCCTTCCGAATTGAACAGAAGACATATCGGAAGGATCATCCGCATTTTTGATATTTTGTGGGAACTCGACGTTAAGGGCGAAGACGAGGAAAAACGGGCGCGTTATAAAGAAATCTTTCATAAATTCGTCATTGCCCATGCAATGGGAAGCCATTACGGGACCCCCGGGATGTTGAAGTCGTTCAGACACCCGGATGAATATTATCGTATTCTGGGGGAAAATAACATCATTATTCCTCACGAAATAGACCTTTTCTTGCGTTACAGCGTTTTCAGGGAGAAGGCGGAGACTTTCAAAAAGATCGACGGTATAAAATTCGGCAAAAACGAAGAAGACAACGAGGAACTGAAGAAATGGTTGAGGAAGCTATACGTTTATTTTGCTATTACTGATTCGATCGAAATGGGTTCGGATTACCTGCGGAGGGAAGAAGTTAGGCGGTTGAAAGGAGAGGACCCCAAAACCCTCGAGTGTCCGGCTGAGTCTTTTATGTTCGCCAGAAAGGATCTTCTGGAAAACGGGATCAAAGTTGAAGAATTCATAACGTCGGAAGTTGTAGATGCGCTGTCTAACACGGGATCATCCGAATACTGGCAGATAGAGCAGGTATCCAACGAAGCCGCTAGTCCCGTCGGCCTTAAGGTCCAGGCCCAGAGAATGGCCCAATTCCGGGGATGGGCAAATGAATCTCTGTTGATTTTAGAAGTGATCAGGAACGAGTGGGAAGAGACGCGAAGAGCTACTTCCGGGCAAGTGGCGGGGGCCTATGACAGGTTTTTAAGCGAAATAGACAGGTTGGATGAGAGGATCTGGAACATTGATTTTCTGGAAGCGGAAGAATTCAGCGCGGTAACACAACCTCTTGCGGACAGCTTCGAATGTCTTTCAGCATTGAGAAGCAGGGATGATCTAAAAGACGCGATCGCCGGCGGAGTACTCCCGGCAAGATCTAATTTAGATAACGTAGATAAAGCCATTAGTACGATGGCATCCATTTTTAGGAGGTATGCTGAGTTTCAAGACATAATTTTGACGCAAGGAGATGCAGAAAAACCCGTTTTGGACATTAACGCGTCCAAACAGCCGCCCCGTCGCGGCCCGCCGATGGCTTGTCTTGTGCCGCTGGGAGTTGGCGAGATGATCCCGGGACCTTATTTGTGGATAGCGGTGGGTGTAGTAGCAGCAGTTATTTTAGGATTTATAATTAAACGTTTGATTGTTTACGCGCGCAAAAAGAAATTCGAGAACAGAATAATCCGGCTTGTAAAAGACCTGGACCGCGGGTCGGCGGTTCGCGAGGAACTTGTAAAAATAGGCAAGCCCGCGGTTTCCGCGTTGGAAACGGCGCTTGGCAATGAAGATTGGAACGTTCGCCACCAGGCCGCAATAGCCCTTGGCGAAATAGGCCTCGACGCAGAGGGTACTCTCCATACTCTTGTAGAGATTTTAAGAGACAAAGACGAAGAAAAGTACGTCCGCGAAGCGGCAATAAGGGCGATCGGAAAGATAAGATTTTTCAGCGTGAAAAATGTCGGCAAGCGTGTCCGCACGGCCGAATTCATAGCATTAGGCAACGAGGTAGGCGTAGTCTATCCGCTTGAAGAATGCCTGCGTGACGATGACCCGGATATCCGCCTGGCTGCGGTCCGCGCCCTTGGAGACATTGGACCTAAAGCAGAGCACGCCGTTAATATCCTTGTCTATATGCTGAAAGACGATAATGCAGAGATTCGAGAAGAAACAGCCCGGACTCTTGGAAGGATCGGCTTTTTGGCAAAGGCAGCGATCCCCTACCTCAAGGCCCGACGGTATCACGGGGATGACGAAAAAGTTCTAAGGGCAGTTTCTGATGCCATCGAAAAAATAGACCCTGAAGGCAGATCCGGCCTGACCGATTTCTTTACTTCAGGAGGACGTGGTCTTCCCGGGATCGGATTACTTATATTGTTATCGTTATTCGTTTCGCGCACCGCCTTTGCACGGGAAGCGATCGGTGCTGCCGGGATGAATATAGGCGTGTTTGCGATCTATGGAGTTTTTGCCTTGATAGCAGCGCCGGCAGTCATTCATTTAGTCAAGAAATTGGTCAAGAAGGAAAAATTGTTAGGAAAAGAGGGTTTTTACGAAAATCTGTTTTATATCGGGAAGATCTTTTCCGGTGTTTCAGTTTTAACAGCCACCGTTTATTTATTGATCGTCGGGGCCGTCACATCGCCTGTCGCGATAGCGCTGATGAACTGCGTATTCATCTTCAATATATTATTCAATGCCATTTTCGCGGTTGAATTTGCGCGGGACTTCTCGGAAGATCAGAATCCTGGACTTTTCCTGTCATCTTTGAACGCCGTATTTTGGAATATTTTATTTTTGATTCTCAACAGCCAGTTTCCGTCGATGCTGACCGGTTTCGCGATGGTGTGGGGCCTCGCGGCGTCCACTTTTATATTTTTTACGTCCATGATGTCTTCCTGGGTAATAACGGCGATTTTACTGGTTTTTATAATAGCGGGAAGCCTAAAGATGTTTATCGGTAATTATCATGAACTCATAAGAAGTAAGGCTTTAACGAATTATGCCTTTAAGTCTTTACCGGAAGGAACAGGCAGGGAGCAAAGAATTTCCACTATGGTCAGATGGCTGAAAGGTTCTGACAGTTTTCAGAGAAGTACCGCCGCCCAGGTTCTCCGTAATTACAATTGGCATCCCGGGACCGATGAAGAAAAGATCCTTCTTTATATCGAATTATGGAAGATAAACAGTAGATATTTAGATGAGTTAGCCGGGATGGGTGCACCTGCCGTTGATCTATTGTTAGAAAGATTGTCCAGTGATGATCAGGCGGAAACGGAATTGGCGAAAGATACGCTTATTGCTCTTTGCCGGAGAGACCCTGAGGCGCTTATCGGAATGATAGACCAGGCCTTAAGCAAGGGAGATAGCGGGAAAGTGGGAATGCTGGAATCTATCGCCCAGGAAGCCGCTCCAGAGAGGCTCAGCGGGTACAAGGCCGAAAGAGTAAGGCGGAGTTTACGCGTCAGGCCGGAAGGAAGTTTGACAGAAGGAGGGATTTCCGGATCGGTCAGGACATTGAAAGGCGCCAATAGTTTTGAACGGCATATCGCCGCTCAAATTCTTCTCACCCGCGGCTGGATACCGCGGACTGATGAAGAAAAGATCCTCCTCTGCATTGAAGTATGGAGGATAGAACGCAGATATTTAGATGAGTTAGCCGGGATGGGTGAGCCTGCAGTTGATCTGCTGTTAGGAAGATTGTCCAGTGATGATCAGGCGGAAACGGAATTGGCGAAAGATACGCTTATTGCTCTTTGCCGGAGAGACCCTGAAGCGTTTATCGGAATGATGGACCAGGCTTTAAGTGAAGGTGAAAGGGAAAAAGTAAAGATGCTGGAATCTATTGTCCAGGAAGCCGATCCGGAGAGGCTCAGGAAATTCAAGATAGCCATGGCAAAAAAACATTTTGGGCCCAAATGGAAAACATGGGTAATATTAGCGTCGGCGGGATTCGGCGTAGCTTTGATCCTGGCGTTCATCTATTATGCAATAGTGTACAGAAGAATATCAAAATATCCACTCCCCCTACTTAAGGGTCTTGCGGATCTGCAGACCGGCGAGTCGGGAACACGTATATGTGCCGCAAGGGATCTCGGGAATATGAAGGATAAGAGGGCTGTAGGATTTTTGATCAAAGCACTGTACGACAGTAATGTGAATGTTGTACTTGCCGCTACCTTGGCTCTTGGAGATATCGGACCCACGGCGAAAAAGGCGA
>JBAROI010000042.1:0-2927 GCA_049642015.1 Candidatus Omnitrophota bacterium
ATAAAGATACCCTGCATTTTAACGGCGACCCCGCTCGATGACGTTGAAGGGAATGTAATTGGCGTAATAGAAACCCTTAAAGATATTACCGAGCGCAAATCCGCGGAAAAGACGCTTCTTGAAAACATAAGACTTAAATCAAACTTTACTTCGATGGTTTCGCATGAGCTAAGGACTCCGCTGACAGCCATCAAAGAAGGCATAGGCATAGTGCTGGACGGATCAGCCGGCGAGATCAACGAGGACCAGAAGGACTTTCTTGATACGGCGAAAAGAAATGTTGACAGGCTCGCGAGACTTATAAATGACGTGCTTGATTTTACAAAACTCAGAGGCGGGAAGATGAGGTTAAAGATGGCGGAAGATGATATCAGCACGCCGATAAAAGAAGTAGTGAAAAGCCAAGGACCCGTGGCAAAAGATAAGGGTCTTTACCTGAAAGCAGAAATAGGCCCAGGCATGCCTAATCTGAGATTTGATTCGGATAAGATGATCCAGGTCATCACCAATCTCGTAAATAACGCCATAAAATTTACCAAAAAAGGCGGCGTTACAATAGTTGCCGAAGTCGAAAACGAGAACGTGCGTGTGTCTGTAAGCGATACCGGTATCGGTATAAAAAGCGTTGACTTGCCGAAAGTGTTCCAGGAATTCCGCCAGCTGGAGGAAATGACGACCGGGGAAGGAGGAGGGTCTGGTCTGGGCCTTTCCATAAGCAAGGAGATCATAGACCAGCACGGCGGCAGGATTTGGGCGGAGTCGGAGTATGGTAAAGGCTCGTGGTTCAAGTTCACCCTTCCGGTTAAAAGAAAATATAAGATCCTGCTTGTTGATGATGACGAAATATTTTTAGGGGCATATAGCAAATTCCTGACAAAAAGTGGATACGAAGCCTTCAAGGCTAAAACGGGAATGGAAGGTATAAACGAAGTCCGGGAGAAACGCCCGGATCTGATAGTCATGGACATGAGACTCCCTGATATTAATGGCTACGAGGTAATAGGACGGTTAAGAAGCGAGAAAGAGATTTCCAATATACCTATTCTGGCTGTGTCAGGATATGCGGAAGAATTGGAAAAAATAGATAAGATAAAACCGCCAGATGAGAAACTGGCGATACCGAGGTTGATAAAACCTATTGACAATGAAGAGTTTTTGATCATCCTCAAGTCGATGCTTGAGCAGGAATAACTCAGAAGGGGGAGAGAATGGCAGGCAATAAAAAGGTGTTGATCGTGGATGATGAAGTGGACATTTTAAAAACAGTTGAATACAGGGTAAAAAAAGCAGGATATGAGGCGGTTACGGCTGTAAACGGAAAAGGGGCCCTGGAAAAGGCTAAAAGCGAAAGTCCTGACCTTATAATTCTTGACTGGAAGCTGCCTGATATAGACGGCGGTGAAGTCTACGAAGAGCTCAAAGCTGATGAGAGGCTTAGGAATATTCCTGTTATAATTTTGACCGCAAGTAGCGACAATGAAAGCTTGGCACTGAGGATCAGGGAGATCGGCGCGGAACACGTCATGATAATGATAAAACCCTATGAGCCGGAAGACTTGCTGTCGAAAATAAGTGAATTGATCGGTTGATAACCGGGAGCTACCCATGGAAACAAAAGAAATAGTTCTTGTCGTCGATGACGACGAATCCATCTGCAGCATGCTCAATAAATTGGTCTCAAATATAGTGGACGAGGAAATAGTCTGCGTTGGAAGCGGAGAAAAGGCTAAAGAAGTAATAAAAGAAAACAGGCTCATGCTGGCCATCCTTGATTATAAACTTCCTGACAGTACCGGCATAGAGCTTTTAAAGCTGATAAAGTCGATCGACGCGGAGGTGCCGGTTGTCATTATTACGGGATTCGGCACGATAGAATCAGGAATAGAGGCGATCAAGGAAGGGGCGTACGATTACATTTTAAAACCGTTTCATCCCGAGAAGATCCACGCGCTTGTAAGGGGCCTTACCAACTTAAGGGTATTGAGAGAAGAAAACATAGCACTGCGCGAAGAGCTCGGCGTTAAGTACACGATGGGGCAGCTCATCGGAAAAAGCGATAAAATACGCAAGATATACGACCTGTTGCCGGATCTGATGCAGACCGACTCCACCGTGCTGGTCCAGGGCGAAAGCGGGACCGGTAAGGAACTTTTCGCGAAGGCTATCCACTATAATTCACCAAGAAAAGACAAGCCCTTTATTATTGCCGATTGTACGGCTCTTACAGAAAGTCTCCTGGAAAGTGAACTGTTCGGACATGAAAAAGGCGCTTTTACGGGAGCCATCAAAACAAAGATAGGGCGCTTCGAGCAGGCGAACGGGGGCACGATATTCCTTGATGAGATCGGGGATATTTCGCCAATGGCCCAGCTTAAGCTCCTCAGGGTACTCCAGGAGAAAAAATTCGAGCGGGTAGGAGGAGAAGAGACCATTGAAGTGGATGTCCGCGTCATAGCCGCCACGAACAAAAACCTGGAAAAGCTGATGGAAGAAGGAAAGTTCCGCGAGGACCTCTATTATCGGCTGAACGTGATTTCTGTATATATGCCACCCTTGCGGGAACGTAAGACAGATATCCCCGAGCTTGCTAAGGAGTTTCTGAACCAGTATTCCAGGAAGAGCAATAAGTGGGTGAAGGGCATTTCCGATGACGGGTATAAGCTTCTCATGGACTATAACTGGCCCGGGAATATCCGCGAGCTTGAAAACGCGATGGAAAGAGCTGTCGTTATATCTAAGGGGAATATTATAGATATGGGAGATTTCCCGTCAAAGATGCAAAAATTTGCCGAGGGCGGCGAAAGCGCGAGTAATTCCCTTTACGAAAACGAAAAAAGCCTAATAGCCAGAGTTCTAACCGAATACGACTACAATATTTACAAAACTGCCAAAGAACTCGGCATATCCCGTTCCACACTCTACGGCAA
>JBAROI010000045.1:0-6521 GCA_049642015.1 Candidatus Omnitrophota bacterium
AGACCCGTCCCTATATATGGGTAGGACCCCTCCTTTTAACCCCCCGAAAAGGGAAGACTATATAAAAGTAATAATAATATACACTACTATGTGGCAGGGGCGTGTGTTTTATGATATAATCCTCTATTAAGGCAGGGTTAATTATATGGCATTTACACAGGAACAAATAGACCTTTTTGACCTTATCATAAGAAATTTGAGCTTGGCCATAAAGAATAGCGCTCTTTATGACATGTCTCACTCCATCTGCGTTGCTTCCATTAAGAATTTCAAAGAATGCCTCGATAAATGGGTCGTCGATGAGGGTAAACTGGAAATAGGGATTACCCACGATGATATCTTCCTGGACGGATCTCCCGTAAAAGAGGAAAAAGACGCACGCTACACTGAACTTGCCGATTATCTACACATGCGGGGGATAATATCTCTTAACTTTATAAAGGGGATAAGCGAAAAAGAACTGTCCGATTTCTTCTCCTACATCAAAAAAGACAGAAGAATTATCAGGAAAGAGGGCGGCGTTTTGGAAAACATGCCCGAGACACCGAACCTGCAGGTAAAGGAGATAGACTACAGCGCTCTTCTGGACAGCACAAAGGGTGCGCCTGTTACCGAAGAAGCGGAGGTATGGCAGTCCCTCTTTAAGGTGGCGGAGGAGTCGAGGGAGGGCAAGCTTCCCGAGGGAAAATCCGAATTTTTAGAAGGCTTTCTGGAAGATGGTAAAAAATCGGCGAATATGCTCAACAAAGTATATCACGAAGCGGTAGAGAAACTGCAGGACGAAGAAACGCTCGAGGAGATCCGGGACACGGTCGCGAAAATATGCGTCTATTTTGAGAAATACGACACCCCCCATTCGAAAGCGCTCAAAGTAAAACTGATGAACATTGTTTCTCAGCTCCACCCGGACCTTATAGGCATGTTGTTTGAAAAAACAGTCGTGGACGAGCGGGACTTCAACCTTGCGAACGAAATAACAAAAGACCTCTCCGATAGCTTTGTAGCCGAATTTATCGAATCTCTGATAAGCAGCGATGATACCTTCAACGAAAACCTCCTAAAAGTATTCGAGAAGTTAGCGCCCGGGAAGAGCAGGGCAAGTAACGTAGTTTCGATGGTAGCGGACAAGCTGTTCAGCAAAAGGGTCCTGAACCCCGAGGTCCTTACACAGATGCAGACGTCGATCAAGGAGATATTCAAAAATCACACTGACAGCGATTTTATGAGCCAGCTGCATAAAATAACAGTCGACGCGGTCATTAACAAGAAGATGGACACCCTGGTTTATGTCGCGAAACTGTCTCCGATGATAAATAAGTTCGTACAGTCAATAGAAGAAGGAAGGCTTAAAAAGGAAGAGATATGGCTCCTGCTTAACATCCTGTGGCTTGAAGAGAGCCCTGAAGAGTTCAAAAAATTCGGTGAAAAACTGCTCGAGATCCTGCCGGAACTTTTGGATGGGAAAGAGACGGTAAGGCTAAAAGAGATGGTGGAGTTCTTCACCGAAAAGATGCGTCCCGAGCAGAAGGAAAACGAACAAATAGCCGAAGAAGCAAAGGCGCTAATGAACAAGATAATGAGCAAGGAGTCAAGGGACGAGATCATATCCTATGTCCCCGACGCCGATAGCAAGGAGTTGGACGACATTGCCTACATGCTTTCAAAGTCGGAGGAAAGTTCCGCGGGTATGTTGATCAATGGGTTCATTTCGGAAAAAAATCCGGCCTACAGGAACAAGTTCAGGACCATATTCTCCACCATGAAAGAAGAGATAGTGAAAGAGACCATAGACCGCATGGAATACTGTGATCCCTCCGTCGTGAGGGATCTTTTCAGTATCCTGGCGGAATATTCTCCCGACAAAGCGCATTTGATCGCCAAAAAGCTGATGAGGCATGAAAACGCCCGGATGCGCTGGGAAGGCCTGGATGTGTTCAAACCCGTGTCAGACGACGAAATAAACAGCGTTTTTGAACTTTTCAAAAAGGAAAGGAACGAAGAGGTCAAAAAGAAGGCAGCGTCCGTGTTATTAGAAACCCGGAACCCGGAAGTTATAGATGAGCTTTTCAAATGTGCGGAAGGAAGATTTTTTATTTCAAAATTCTTCATAACACTTGTGGAATTGTGCGGAAACATGAGGGTTCAGGAATCCTTTTCGAACCTGAAAAGGCTATTTTTGAAGCGTCCATTTTTTACCACTAAAAACAGGAATAATCTGCGCGTCGCGTCAATTTCAAGTTTAGCCCGGTTGCATACGGAAGAAGCCATGGAACTTGTAAGGCAAGGGTTTAAAGACAAGAGCGAGACTGTCCGGAAAATGTGCGAGATAATACTGAGGCTGGACGGGAAAGGCGAACTATTAACTAAAGAGGTTGATGAAAATGCCGGAGAATGAAATAAGAGATAAAGTAAGAGAGCTGGTTATGGGACTGTCGAGGGCCATGCAGGCAAATGCCATGTACGGCGAAGAGCATAGGCTTACGAAGGAGTCCACTGACAATATTTACGCGGCACTAGAGGGGATTTTGTCTAAACAAGAGGAAGTGACGATAGGCATCATAGGGGACGAGATCGCGTTCGAAAAGGAACCTTTTTATGAAATAAGCAGGACGATAAAAGACCTTATCGAACATTTAAAAGAGATAAACGTAAAAAAGATCACTTTCGGAAGGGGCGTCACCAAGGAAGAGTTAGCTAAATTTAACAAAATTCTGTCAACAAAAGCCAAGGATCTTGACGAAGGTGGTATTGAAAAGCTATTTGAGGCATCGAACATACAAAGCATAGCGATCGGCGAGATCGGGATTAGAGGAGCCGGGGGTGGAGCCGGAGCCCTAAGAGTCGAAGAGATGCCCCAGGAGGGCGCTAGAGAGAAGTACGAAGAGGGCGTGGAGTTCCTGACAAAGACATTTAAAGAAACAAAAGGGCAACAGGGCCTGAATGTTCAGTCCGCCCGCCAGATCGTAAGCGGAATGATAGAAGACATATTAAAGAACAAAAGCCTTCTTCTTATTTTGACTTCGCTGAAAGGCCGCGATGAAAACGTGTTCGCTCACGGCGTAAACGTGGCCGTATTTACGCTGTTGCAGGCAGAAGCGCTTGGCCTGGAGGAGCATTTCCTGAGCGATATCGGGACGGCATCGCTTTTACATGATTCAGGCAGGCTCATGGAACTTTCGGATATCCCTGCGGATAAAGTAGATCTTACGGAGGAAGAGCAGAAGAGGATCGCCGAGCTGGACGTTGAAGGCGCCAAAACACTGCTTGACACGCCCGGCATAAGCAAGCTGGCGGCCATAGTCGCGTATGAACATAACATAAATTACGATATGTCGGGATACCCGAAAAAGCTTTACGGCAAAAACCTCAATCTTGTGAGCATGATGATAAATATATCGGAATATTACGATAAATTAAAGCGCAATGAAAAGTACCAAAAGGAAGGCGGCACCGAAAAGATATATGAGGACATGATGGCGCTTTCTGGGAAAAAGTTCAATCCGGACCTTCTTAATAACTTTTTCAACTTAATGGGGGTTTATCCTCCCGGGACACTGGTGGAGCTGGACACGAAGGAAATAGCGCTGGTCATTCAGCCAAGCACCCTTGATATCAGGCGCCCGCAGGTTGAAGTTCTTTACGATAAAAACGGCAATAAATATGAGGAACCCGCTATAATCAATCTGATGGAGAAAGATAAAAAAGAAAAATTCAAAAAGTCCATAATTAAGTCGATAGCCCCCATGGACAAGTTCAAAATGCCGGAAAAATATTCATCTTAACCTCCGGTTTCTTATAGGCCGAAAGAATCAATGAGAGCAACCACTAAAATAAATATCGCGTTTTTAGCAGCAGGCCTGCTGCTTGCCGGTACTGTCCTTACTCTTACGACGATAGGCGTTAACAAGATCATATTGTTCGTTTTTGTTCCGATAGTATCCGCCCTGGTCGGTTATTACGCTTCAAAGGTCCTTTCCAAACCTATTCATGAATTATATAAAAGAACCGAAGTCATGCGTTCCCAAGACCTGGATTACAGGATGGACATGGACTCAAAGGACGAGATGGGACAGCTTTCAAAGGCGTTCGACAGCATGACTAAAGACCTGAAGAAGATGACCGAGTCTGTGGACGACCTCAACGAAGAAAGCGCGGACCAGAAAAGTGAGATAATAGGACTCCAGGAAAGAGAAGATTATTTCCGTAAACTTTTCGAAAACTCCAACGACGCGGTTTTTATCTATGACTTCGAAGACAGGATCCTTGACGCCAATAAAAAAGCGTGCGATATGCTGAACTACCCGAAGAGCGTGCTGTTAAAGAGGCCGTTCCTGGAATTATACGCGGAAGACGAATTGTCTAAATCGAAGAAGGCGTTTAAAAGCGGCACTGACGCCGCTTCATTTGTTTTCGAATCGAAGTTCGTTACCAGTGAGGGAAGGCCGATAGACGTGCAGATCAGTTCGGGTGTTGTGGACCTAAAACGCGGGATCATGCAGGCGATAGTGCAAAATATTACCGCCCGTAAAGAGCTCGAAAGGGCATTGGTAGAATCCGAGGAGAAATTCCGCTCGTTCATGGAAACCGCGAGCGATCTGATGTACATCACCGATAAAGACGGACATTTCAGTTATACCAATGAGGCGATGGCCAACTCTTTGGGTTATTCCAAAGAGGAACTGGTCGGCATGCATATGACCGAAGTTATGGACGAAAAGTCGGCAGAAGATTACAAGGTGAAGAGGCAGCAATTGATCGCGATCGGAGAGGTCGCCTACGAATCTATTTGGGAAACTAAGACCAGAAAAAAGATCTACGGGGAGCTGCAAGCCGTCTCGATCTATGACGGTAACGGTAATTACCGGGGAAGCAGGGGCGTTTTTCGTGATGTCACCGAAAGGAAGAAGGTGGAGGAATCCCAGAGGCTGGCTAATCTGGGAAAACTGGCTGCTGACGTTGCGCACGAAGTTAATAATCCCGTTACGGTGATATCCGGTAATGCCGAACTGGCCTTGTTGGACGGGCCCTTGCCCGTGGAAGCGGAAAAGGCGTTTAAGATCATCATGGACCAGTGCGAACAGGCAAGGAGCATAGTTAAAAGGCTCCTCATGTTCTCAAAGCCGAGCACGGGAGAATTTGTGGAGACCAACATAAATGACGCCGTGGATACCATAGTAAGTCTCGTGGAGACCCAATTCAAGCACAGTGGGGTGAAGATAAAAAAAGCTCTCGCGTCCAAATTGCCGCGTGTAAGAATTGACGAGAAGCAGATACAGGAAGTATTTATGAACCTGCTGAGGAACGCGTTAGAGGCCATGCCTAAAGGCGGGAACGTTGTGATAATCACTTCAGCTGAGGACAGTTACGTGAAAATCGACATTGAGGATACCGGTACCGGCATCTCCGAAGAGTATTTAAAGAAGATCTTTGATCCGTTCTTTACGACCAAAAAGAACGGCACGGGACTGGGTCTTTCGGTTTGTTATGGTATACTTCAGGCTCATGGTGGAGACTTAAAATATTCGGCCAAGTCCGGGAGAGGCACGACGGCGACAGTGTTATTGCCGGTATCTTCAAAATAAACATTCCTTTCATATTATCAAATGTAGCTGGGGGGTTAGTAGGATGAAATGGGTAAAATTTGTTGTATTAATTGCGTTTATCGCTGTTTTTTGTTTCGCGCCTGCAGGCTACGCTGACGAGATTTCTGAACTGAAGAAGCAGATGAACCTCATGCGCAAGCAGATGGAAGCGATGCAAGGGAGGATAGAAGCCCTGGAAAACGAAAAAGAGGAGCTAAAGGCGTCAGCGGTTGACCAGAGGCTCGCGAGCCTTGAAGGCAAAGTTGATAGAAAAGCCGCGGAATGGACCGACATGGTAAAGATAAGAGGAGGCCTGCAGGGATATTACCTTTGCCAGAACGATAACTATTTTATGAAAAATTCCGCTTATTTTCTTGAAACAACGGCAAGACTGGGCGCGGACATAAAGGTTAATGACAACATATCGGCTGAAATAATGTTTACCGGTGAAAACGAGGCGGGAGATGCCTTTGATTATTCGGGACTTGCCACGGATAACTGGAATTTTGAGGTAGAACTGGCGAATATCACCTACAGCGACATAATGGATGTGCCGCTTTCCATTACCGCGGGCCGCCAGAACTTGCAATACGGGGACGGCTTTCTTATCTATGATGGTTACAGTGACGCCCGCGCGGTCTGGACAGCGTCCATCAGAAGTTTTTACGCCGTGAAGGGCGTGTATGAATGGGGCCCTTGGCAGATCGATGGTTTTGCCGCTATGCCGGACCGAAACTACCAGAGTTATGAGACCTACCTGACGGATATGACCGTACAGACCGGTCTGCGTTACCTTTACGGCGGTAACGTCCACTTAGATGATGAGACTTACGGCATCTGGGACTTTGGTATATTTTATAAGGACGATAAGTCCATGTTTGAGAGTAACACCCTCGCCATTAGCCAGAGAGGAGAATACACTTTTAACCTCTGGCCGGA
>JBAROI010000050.1:0-4211 GCA_049642015.1 Candidatus Omnitrophota bacterium
CACTTTAACCATGGCAAGAAGTTGTTCAGAAGGCTCCCTTAAATTTAAACGCCTGTCAACTCTTTCCGCCAGAGCGCGGCTATGTAAAAAAGCGCGCCTGGACTGGCCGATACCAAAAAACGGCCAGGCCTTCGCGATCATGCCTTCTCTTTTGCCCTCTATCGCTATCGCCGCTTTAGTTCTGTAAATTTCCGGAGTAAGAAACACGGTGGAAATTCCATAAAACAAAGCGATCACGGCGATAACGACAACTATCCATTTGCGATCCCACACAACTTCAAAATAATCTTTAAAAGAAACGTCTTTTATTTTTAGTGACGGAATCATTTGTCTGTCCTTTTTACTTTTGGGCTTTCAGGATCCTTTTATTTATAAATTCCCTGGCGTCTTCCGCTATCTCAACAAACTCTGCGCCGACCTCAAACCCCCCGACCTTCGCCATGGGCCTTATTCTTACTACCCTGGAAACAGCTTTGATCGGCCCTGGATACGAAGGAAAATTTATCGTCAGTTCCACAACGCTCTCCGGGTGGATATATTCCTTCGTATAGAATAAAACGCCGCCGGCGCTTATGTTCCCGGCAAAAGATAATGCTTTTTCTTTGCCGATGATCTTGTATTTCAAAAGATGGTGCGCGTCAATGCGTATGAATTTCCTCTTCTCGCTCCAGTTTTCTTTCTTTTTTCTCATGGCTTATGCCCCTGTTTTTTAAGCGTGCCTTGAGGTCTCTGCCCCCTGTACCATTCAATCGTTTTCTTGAGCCCTTCTTTGAAGCCTGTTTTGGCCTTGAATCCGAACTCTTTCTCCGCTTTCGAAGTATCCAGACGCCTTCTCGGCTGACCGTCCGGCTTTGATGTATCCCAGACGATTTTCCCTCTAAATCCGGAAAGTTTCGCGATCAGCTTGGTCAGGTTTTTTATGGAAACTTCAAAACCCACGCCAAGATTTACGGGATCCGGCTTATCGTATTTTTCGGCAGCTAAGACGATCGCTTCCGCACAATCTTCCACGTAAAAGAATTCTCTTGTGGCTTTCCCCGTCCCCCAGACCACTATTTCACTGTCTCCCTTGTCGATAGCGTTAAAACATTTCTTTATCAAAGCCGGTATCACGTGCGAGGACCTTGGATCAAAATTATCTCCCGGTCCGTAAAGATTTACCGGTATTACAAAAATGGAGTTAAAACCGTATTGCTGTCGATACGCCTGGGATTGAACCAAAAGCATTTTCTTCGCCAGAGCGTAAGGAGCATTTGTTTCTTCCGGATAACCGTTCCATAAGTTTTCTTCCTTAAAAGGAACGGGCGTAAATTTTGGATAGCAGCATATTGTTCCCAGGGCAACGAATTTTTCCACCTCTTTTCGTTTGGCGATCTCTATGAGCTGGACTCCCATCATCAGGTTGTCATAAAAAAACTTTCCCGGATTTTCCCTGTTTGCTCCTATCCCTCCGACGACTCCGGCAATATGAAGCACAACCTCGGGCCTCGCATCTTCATAAGCCCTTTTCACTGCTTCCATCTGAACAAGATCATAATCTTCTACTCTTGGAACAAAAATATTCTCGCATCCGCGTTCCTTTAACTTTCTCACTACATAAGATCCGAGAAAACCTTCGCCCCCGGTAACCATTATTCGCTTGTTTTTCAGTTCAATTCCCATAGCCAACGATTATTTTCCCTCCCCGATCCGTGCATAAAAACTGATATCATGATTGGTATAATCAAAGCCTTTTGTTTCTGAGATCCTTATCCCTTCCCCCGGCGGTTCAAGACCGATGAGTTTCATATCATAATCGACCATTATTTTGACAAGCTCGTCAAAAGTGGTCCTCGGCTTCCAGCCAAGCATTTCTCCGGCTTTGGATATATCTGCTTTAAAATTCGATGTCTCTGTTGGCCTGAAATAACGCGGGTCAATTTCAATAATGACGTCTCCGGGTTTCATATTTATACCCGGCGCTATAGATCCGACAATACCTTTTTCTTTCTCGCCCTTGCCTTTCCATTCGATCCCAATGCCTGCATATTTAAACGCGACCTCTGCAAATTCTCTCACCAGGTGACTCTCCCCGGTACCTATGACATAGTCTTCCGCTTTATCCTGCTGCAGCATATGCCACATTGCTTCGATATACTCCGGGGCAAAACCCCAGTCGCGACCGATATCAAGGTTTCCCAGATATAATTTTTTCTGGTTTCCCGCCAGCATATTAGCGATGGATCTGGTGATCTTCCTTGTAACAAACGTTTCTCCCCTTCTTGGACTTTCGTGGTTGAACAAGATGCCGTTACACGCAAACAGGTTGTATCCTTCCCTGTAGTTAACCGTCATCCAGTAGGCATATAGTTTTGCTATGGCGTACGGGCTTCTGGGATAAAAGTAGGTTTTTTCATTTTGAGGCGGGGGAGAAGCGCCGAACATCTCTGAGGAAGACGCCTGATAAAATTTAGTCTTTATGCCGCTTCTTTTGATCGCTTCCAATATCCTTGTAGTTCCCACTCCTGTAATGTTCCCGGTATATTCCGGCATATCAAAAGAAACCCTTACATGCGTCTGCGCTCCAAGGTGATAGATCTCGTCCGGCTTTATGTTCCATACGATCTCAGTTATAAGACCGGGGTCGGAAAGATCCCCGTAATGAAGAAAGATCTTCGCTCCGGGACTGTGCGGGTCTATGTAAATATGCTCGATCCTCTGGGTATTAAAAGTACTTGCTCTTCTGATAATACCGTGTACCTCATATCCCTTGGAGATCAGAAACTCCGCCAAATATGATCCATCCTGCCCCGTAATGCCTGTTATCAGTGCCTTTTTCATATTACTCTTCTTTCGGTTTTATCTCTTTCAATAGTTCTTTTGCTTTTTCGTTTTCCGGGTCCAGCTGCAATGCTTTTTGAACATATTTACGCGCTTTATCATAGCGTCCATTAAAAATAGACCTTCGCGCTTTTATCAGATAGTTCATGACTTTTTCAGTCGTGCGTATTTTCTCGGCTTCTGTTTTTGCTTTCCTTTTTGCTTTCGCAGCGCGTGCTTCTTCACGTGTTTTGCGCTTTGCCTCTTCTTCGGCTGCGCGCTTAGCGGCTGCTTCCTGCTTCGCCTTCGCTCTTGCAGCTCGCTCTGCTGCACGTTGTCTCTCGCGGACGGCTTGCTCCTGAGCTATCTGTTGTTTACGAGCCTGTTGTTCGGCCTTTTTTCTTGCTGCGGCGTCCTGTTTTGCCTTCTCACGTGCCTGCTTCTCGCGTGCCGCTTGCTCGGCGCGTTGGCGCGCCTGTTTTTCGCGAGCGGCTTTCTCATCTGCTTTGGCTTTGCGCTTTGCATCAATCTCTGCTTGACGTTTCGCTGCAGCGTCTTGTTTTGCCTTTTCTCTGGCGGATTTCTCCTGAACTACCTGCTGTTTGCGGGCCTGCTGTTCGGCTGCGCGTTTTACGGCTGCGTTCTGTTTTGCCTTCTCGCGCGCGTCTTGCTCGGCCTCGCGGGCTTTGCGTTTTGCATCAATCTCTGCTTGGCGTTTGGTCGCGACGTCCTTCTTGGCCTGCTCTCTGGCAGTTTGCTCAGCAGCGCGTTTTGCGACGGCGTCTTGCTTTGCCTTCTCGCGCGCGGCTTTCGCTCGCTCTTTTTTGCGCGCCTCCTGCTCGGCTCTTTTGCGCGCTTGCTCTTTCTCAACTTCGCGTGCCTTTATCTTCGCGTCTCTCTCGGCTTGACGTTTCGCTGCAGCATCTTGTTTAGCCCTATCTCTTGCGGCTTGCTCCTGGGCTATCTGTTGTTTGCGGGCCTGTTGTTCGGCCTTTCTCTTAGCTGCGGTGTCTTGTTTTGCCTTCTCTCGGGCGGCTTGTTCGGCTGCTTTGGCTTTTCGGTTGGCCTCTAGCTCGGCTTGACGTTTGGCTGCAGCATCTTGTTTAGTCTTCTCCCTGGCGGATTTCTCGGTCTCACGTGCTTTGCGTTTTGTATCAATCTCTGCTTGGCGTTTGGCTGCTGCGTCTTGTTTAGCCCTATCTCTTGCGGCTTGCTCCTGAGCTATCTGTTGTTTGCGGGCCTGCTGTTCGGCGGCGCGTTTTACTACAGCGTCCTTCTTGGCCTGCTCTCTGGCGGTTTGCTCAGCTGCACGGGCTTTTATCTTCGCGTCTTTCTCTGCTTGACGTTTGGCTGCAGCATCTTGTTTAGCCCTATCTCTTGCGGCTTGCTCCTGGGCTATCTGTTGTTTGCGG
>JBAROI010000055.1:0-1702 GCA_049642015.1 Candidatus Omnitrophota bacterium
ATCGGGACAATGTAGTGCATCTCCGGTTTGATCCGAACCGGCCTTTTACTCTGTATTTTGAATTCGGCAGCGAAGAGGAATACCAGGCTTTCAGGCGGGAGATGGAAAAGACGCGGGAAACGGGTTCGGAACTGGGTATTTACATGAGCCGTTACGGGATATCTTTCGGGTACAAGAAAGACAGGGTTGACCCGATGAAACATGAAATGCAGCACGCTTTTTATGATGCCGTAGCCATGACGCCGGAGAAGCACCTTGAGCAGATCGTCAGAAAGTTGAGTGGCAAAGCTGATGATTTTTCGCGTTTACTTTCTGATGAAAAATATCAAGAAGCGGAAGCTATTATTCATACTATGTCGGAAATATTAAGCCAGGAAATGAGAGATGAGTTTATAGCGTATCTTTCAGAAGGAGGAAGATTAAGCGGCCACTTTGTGTTTTACATGAAGAGCTTCGGCCAATATCGCGAAAAAGGCGTGATAACCATAATGAGCGAGCGCATTGACGCGATCGAGGATGAGGCAAAAAAAGTGGAGATGCGTAATCACTTCGAAAAGGCGTTCGGTTCTTTAAAAGATCCCAAGATACGGGGGTACGTCTGTAATACAATAATTGAATATGAAGAAATAGCAAAGGATTTCATAGAACTGGCCGGGAGGGAAAGGTGTATCGCGCTACTGCATCTTATCCCGCTGAACAAACTATACAGACTGAAGTATCTATCCGAGTATTACAGGGAACGTTACACTAAGGAAATAGGCGCAGATCTGGACAAGACAGAAGCTTTGATCGATGAGTATATGGCAGCCCAAAAAACACGTAAAGGCAAAAGCAGTAGTGAAAGGATCCGTGAGGTTTATGATGAATTTCGAATAAGAAGAGAAGAGATACTCTCAAGGAGGTTGACCGGAGAAGATGTGCGCGAGGAGTTGAGCGAATTAGAAGATGAAAAGTCGAAAAGAGTAAGCGTGCTTCTCAGGGAGCTAGAATCAGATGAACTTATGACGCTCAAGGCAAAAGTTTTTTCAGCTGCCCATTCCATGTTAATAAAAGTCGGAATCAAAGAAAAAAATGCGCTTAATTGGATGAAATGGCAAAGCAAGATGCTGTTTTTGTCTGGGTATGAGGACTTTACGGTTGTATTCAACAAGCTCTTTTCCGACAAAGTCCTCGCGAACGCGCGACTTACCGCTCTTTTAGTGAGAGTTTTAACCGAGGTGTCTGGGATAGATAGGGGGCTGGTAGATACGATGCTGGAGGCAAGGATGCCCGCTTTTAAGGCGTCCATTCCAAGGTTGACATATACCGACCCGGTCGAGGAAGAAAAACGTGTCGCGATGGAAGAACTGTTTCACGGGCAGGACCTTAAGGACGAGCTGACCGATGAAGACCTGGAAAGGCACATGAGGACCTGGCTTGCGGATAAAGAGATAGAACGTGAAAGCAGGGATCCGAAAGTTATCGGAAAATATCTTTTAGGCACAAGGCTAAGTCCGAACGTAAGCACAGCGACTGAACGGCAAAAAACTGAGGTGATCGACAGGCATACCTTTGTGAGGGCCCGGCCGCAGTTCGCGATTAAAATAGCAAAACACATAAAGGGCAACGATCCGAAACAGGCGCTGTGTCTTTTGAGAGAATACCTGGTAATGAAACGGTTGGAAGGCGTCCATGGCGTCCTTCACGCTCACGACATCGGCTA
>JBAROI010000064.1:0-4505 GCA_049642015.1 Candidatus Omnitrophota bacterium
ATCTCGCCGCAGCTTGAGCCGGACGAAGTTATCGTGGGCGTCCCGCAGCTGAACGCCTCCAGAATAGGCATGCCGAAACCTTCGTAAAGGGACGGATACACAAACAGATCGGCCGCGTTGTAAAACAGGATCATGTCTCCCCGCGGGACGTAGTTCGTAAACATTACCTCTTTTCTAAGGTCCAGGTCTTCCACCATATCAAAAACCCTCTCGCTGCCTCGGCCCTTCAGGCCGACAACCACCAAAGAATGCGGGATCTTTTTCCCATGTTTCAATTCCCCGAAAGCGCTCAGGAGATTAGTCAGGTTCTTTCGTTTCTCGATCGAACCGACAAAAAGGACAAACTCCCTGTCTATGCCGTATTTCTTCCTTAATAGATCCGCGGCCTTATCTTTCTCAGGTAAAGGCGCCAGGGACTCGTCCCTGCCGAGGTAAACCACCTCTATCCTTTTAGAGATCGGTGAAAACCTGTTTTCCAGATCTTTTTTTGTATTATTGGAGTCGACCACTACCAGGTCGCTTTCATCAAGGATCCTTTTTATGTTATTTTCAAGTTTTTCCAGGGACTCTTCGGTGAAATCCCCGGGATGGACCAGGGGGATTATGTCGTGTATGGTATTGACCAGCTTCGCGGAACCGATCCTCGGGATGTCGTAGCTTGAAGAATGAAATACGTCCATATCCTTCATGGTGGCATCGGGCCTGAAACTTCTCCTGTCGAGCCTGTGATGAAAATTAGGGCCCGGCAAGACAGGCGGGCGTCTTTTAAAATCAAAGGGCCTGATGTAACTATAAAGGAAATACTGGTTCTCCGGATCTACTAAAGCGAGACTGTTGATCAGGCTCAGTGTATAGTAACCGATGCCTGTTTTTTTCTTTTCCTTTAAAGTGGATCTTGCGTCAATTCCTATCTTCATTCAAAACCGTATTTCTTTCAAGGCGGTGCCCCCGGAGGAACCCCTCCCGGCTCATGGCCTTCTTGCCTTCAAGCTGGACCTCTTCGACCTGAACGGCCCCTTCTCCGGCTTTCACGATAAATCCCTTTTCATCGACAATAGAGCCGGGCTCTCCGTCCTGCCCCGGAGGCGCGACTTCTTTTGCTTTAAGTATTTTCAGCATCTTCCCCTCAAGATACGTGAACGCTCCGGGCCACGGCTGAACGCCCCTCACCTTTCTGACAACCTCAGGAGCGGATCTCTTCCACTCTATAAGGCCGTGCTTCTTCTCAAGTTTCGGAGCGAACGAGACCGCGTTTTCATCCTGGGGCGTGAAGCGTGTTTCTCCCGATCCTATGATCTCCAGAGCTTTCAGCACGAGATCTCCTCCGCTTTGCGAAAGCCTTTCGGCCAGCTCTACCGCGGTTTCTTCCTCTTTTATAGTCGTCTTTTCCTGGACAATCATTCCGCCCGCGTCCATCTTCTCGACCAGTTCTATGACGGTGTTTCCCGTTTCCTCTTCCCCGTTGATTATCGCCCAGTTCACGGGAGCCGCCCCTCTGTATTTCGGCAGGAGTGAGGGATGCAGGTTTATACACAGCTTCCCGGGCAGGCCCAAAAGATCCCTGCTAAGAAACTCTCCGTAATCCACTACGACGAACACGTCCGCTTCCTTACTTTTAAGAGCCGCTAAAAACTCCTTGTCAGCGGCTTTCTCCGGCTGGAATACGTCAACGGCCGGAACCGCCTGCTCAACGAAGGCATTGACCGGCGTCGGCAGGACACTCCATCCCCGTCCCTTTTTCCTGTCCGGCTGCGTCACGACTGCCAGAAGCTCGTGCTCGCTCCCTATTAGCTTCTTCAATGTGGGAAGCCCAAACTTCCCTGATCCAAAAAAAACTATCTTCATATCACAGACCTTCCTATTAGTTTTTTACGAGGTTTGAGATGTTTTGAGCGGGATTTTAAATGTTCTCGCGAGCACGGTATCCGCGCGGTATGCGCGGATTCGCGAGGACATTTTGTAAGTCCGATTCCTCGCTGGGGAATCGGACGCTCCCGCGAGAAATATCTCAAACCTCTCACATACTCATAGGGTCGACGTCTACCGCCATGAAGACGCCGCCGCCTTTTCTGAATCCTTTCAGTGCTTCCCTCATCTTCTTAATGGTCCCGTCGCGGTCTTTCGTCCTTACGATGACGTTCCAGCGGTAATATCCTCTGAGTCTCAGCATTGGCGAAGGCGCGGGCCCGATGAGGTCTATGCCGGGTATCTTCTCCCGGAGGCGGTCCGCTAGCCGCCCGGCGCTTTTGACCGCGTTCTCTTCCTTTCTGGACCTGAACGTGACCTTCACAAAGTGCACGAACGGCGGAAAAAGAAGCTGGCGCCGCGACTCTATCTCCCTGTCGTAAAACCCGTGATAATCGTGCTTGGCCGCGAATCTCACCGCGTAATGCTCCGGCGTATACGTCTGGACGACCACTTCTCCTCCGAGATCTCCGCGGCCCGCCCTTCCGGCGACCTGCGTTATGAGGTTAAAGGTCCTTTCGCCGGACCTGAAATCAGGCAGGTTCAGGTTCGCATCGGCGGATACCACCCCTACCAGCGTAACCTTGGGGAAATCGAGCCCTTTAGCGATCATCTGTGTGCCTACTATAATGTCGATCTTATGCGCTTTGAATTCGCCGAGCACCCTGTCGTGAGCCCCTCTTTTCGACATGGTATCCGAATCCATCCGGACAATGCGCGCCTCCGGAAGTATCTTCTTCAGTCTTGATTCCACCCTCTGGGTCCCCGTACCCTTGTACATCAGGTAATCTCCGTCACATTCGGGACAGATATCTACGGGCGGCATCCTCTTGTTGCAGTAGTGGCATATAAGTTCTTTTTTCTCCTTATGGAACACCATCGGCGAATCGCACTTATCGCACTTCATCACATATCCGCATTTGCGGCAACTGACGAACGTGGAAAACCCCCTCCGGTTAAGAAAGATAAGCGCCTGCCGGTTCTTCGCCATGTCCTTGCGCAGGACGTCCTCCATGACGTGGGATATGACCTTTATGCCGGTCCTTGTCTCAAATTCCATTCTCATATCGACAAGTTTTATCCTGGGCAGCTCCTTCTCCTTTATCCTCTGCGTAAGTTCAACGAGGCTGTACTCGCCCGTCATGGCCTTGTGGTAAGATTCCAGGGAAGGTGTCGCGCTGCCGAGTATCACGGGGACGCCGGCCCTCCTTGCCCTTTCAATGGCAACGTCACGGGCGTGGTACCTCGGCACGTCTTCCTGCTTGTAACTCGGTTCATGCTCTTCGTCCACAATAAATATGCCCGGGTCCTTGAAGGGGCTGAACACCGCTGAGCGGGGCCCCACTACTATCTTCGCTTTGCCCTCTTTGATCCTTTTCCATTCCTTGAACCTCGCGCTCTGGAGCATCCTGGAGTGAAACACCGCTACCTGGCTCCCGAACCTTGAAGCAAAGCGCTCCACCGTCTGCGGCGTAAGTGATATTTCCGGCACAAGCATTATGCCGGATCTTCCCTTCGCCATAACGTTTTCCATCGCCTGCAAGTATATCTCGGTCTTGCCGCTCCCGGTTATGCCGTGCAGGAGAAAAACTTCATGCCTCTCCTCATCAAGACACTTATTGATGTCGGCAAGGACTTTTTTCTGTTCCTCGTTGGGTATGTGCGGCTCTGTCGGTTCGATCTTTTTGCGCTTCTCCTTCACCCTGGAGACCATGGAGACCTTGCCCCTTTTCAGCGCGCCGGGGATCATCGCTTCGAGCGCCTCTCCCCACGAACAGAAATAGCGGTCCTTCATCCACCGCGCCAGATCCATTATTTCCGGGGTGAACACGGGCTCTTCGTCGATAATATCGATAAGGCTTTTCGGTCTCTCGACAACGGGATCATCTTCCATCTTCACTATGTAGCCTATGCGCTTACTTCCGCGGAACGGGATATGCACTCTCTTCCCGATCTGAGGGGGATACTCTTCCCTGCCCGTCACTTCGTACTGGAAGGTCCTGTCGATGGGTAAACTTGTGATAACTTCGACGTATTTTGCGCTCATTTTTTCTTTTTCGGCGGAATCTTCAGGCCGAGTTCTGCCGCTACCTTTTTCATGTCTTCCCACACGTCCTTCTTGCCCTGGGAATTCCTTAAAAGATACGCGGGATGGTATGTAGGCATCAACTTTGTTCCATGGTAATCGTAAAACTTGCCGCGCAGCCTGCTGATCGGCGTTTCCGTATCAAGAAGCGTCTGGGCGGCAAATTTTCCGAGCGCGCAGATGACTTTCGGTTTTATAATATCGATCTGTTTTAAAAGAAAAGAATTGCAGGCGGCTATTTCGTCCGGCAAGGGGTTGCGGTTGCCCGGAGGACGGCATTTGAGTATGTTGCCGATAAACACG
Organism: Candidatus Omnitrophota bacterium; assembly: GCA_049642015.1. Classification (GTDB taxonomy): domain Bacteria; phylum Omnitrophota; class Gorgyraeia; order Tantalellales; family Tantalellaceae; genus JBAROI01. Next base: position 4,355 of record JBAROI010000064.1, read on the forward strand.
TCTTCTCTTTTAAGTCCTACTGATTCTATTATTTTCGTGAGAAGCTGTCCGGCGCGGCCCACAAAAGGCCTGCCCTGCCTGTCTTCATCGCCTCCGGGGGCTTCTCCGATAAACATCAGGTCCGCGCGGGGATCTCCTTCCCCGGGGACAA
>JBAROI010000072.1:0-1517 GCA_049642015.1 Candidatus Omnitrophota bacterium
CTTACCAGTCTTCCTATTGAGGCCATCTTTGAGGACTGGACGAGCTGCTCCTGGCTGCTTTTCAGCTCCTCGTGGCTTTTTTCGAGGTCCGAGAGGACGTTCAGGACCGCCCTCTCGTTCTCCTTAAGCTGTTCGTTGAGCCCTCTTAGCTCTTCTTCTGTTTTCTTGATGTCGGTGATGTCCCTGGCAAGAACGATGATCCCCCGCAAAACACCTGATCTATTCCGTATAACTGACGCCGAAAGAAGCACGGGCAACCTCCCTCCTTCTTTAGTCAGATACGTCAGCTCGCGGCCTGTAAAAGTTCCTTCCTCGATCAGTCCGATAAACTCTTCACCCGTAACATCTAACTTCCCGATGGAATGAGAAGAAAAAAGAGACGTTAGGTCTTTCCCTATAAGTTCTTCCTTTTCGTACCCGAGAAGATCGCAAGTAGCACTATTCACGGTAGAGATCTTTCCTTTTTCGTCTAAAAGGATCAGAGAGTCCGTCATAGTCGAGATAATGTTTTTGGCGGCGGCGGCCGGGGTGACGGCCAGAAATTCATACCTTACGATGGCGTAGACAAGGCAAACTGCCCATATAAGCGCGACGTCACTTGCCATTGGAGGAATTTCATAAAGCTTTAATAATTGGGCAACTATATTTGTCATGACACCCAGAGGAGTGGCAATTACAGTAGCCAGAAAAAGTAACCAGGCCGGTCCTTTCTTGCGCACATCTTTTTCTCTTTTCGCGTAACCATACAAAACCAAAAGACCGGTAGTCATGAACACGCTGATATAGGCAAAGAAAAGATACGTCCACACGTTTAGCGACCAGTTATACGACCATCCGAAAGGCTGTTTAACAAAATCAGTTAGTAGCTTTCCCGACCACGCAGGATACATAAGCAAAACAGGAATACTAAAACTGACAAGGCGAAATATCTTGTTTTTCAACATTTTTTCTTTTCCTGTCATCATAAAGACGACCCACACAAAAGCACTGCTAAAGGGGAGCCAGCCGAAAGAACCCAGATTGTAAAGCAACTTAGTCTGCCCTATTGAAATATTAGGATTATGCGCAAGAAAGTATGAAATGCTCCAGATAAGGAAACAAAGAAGATATAGAGCGGATATCCTTACCAGCCTGTCTTTAGGGTTCCTGGTCAGTATATATGCAGCGAGGCCTGTATATACTGTAATACTGATTAAATGTATGAACTGTATAAGACTCATTAACTATTCTCTCCGCTATAGCCTATTTTATCGGCAGCAAAATCGTCGCCGTTGTGCCTTTCCCGGACTCACTTGTAATTTTAAGCTCACCACCATGAGCCCGGATGATACCGTAACATACCGAAAGCCCCAGGCCCGTTCCGTGATCTTTCGTCGTGAAGAAGGGGTCAAAGGCTTTTTCAAGGTCTTCTTCTGCCATACCGCTTCCGGTGTCCTTAAAGTCTATCCGCGCGTTACTCACCTCTTTCGAAGTCGTTATTGTGATGGTTCCGCCCTCCGGCATGGCGTCCTGCGCGT
>JBAROI010000081.1:0-5411 GCA_049642015.1 Candidatus Omnitrophota bacterium
TCCGGAATTTTCAACATATTTATGGATCTTCTGCATACCGCTTATGTAATGAAAATCCCGGGGAAATCCGCCTTTTTTTGAAGCGTCTTTCAGTCCTCTTTTTCCTCTCTCCGTCAACCTGTACGCCAGGTAGTCCGGAAAAAATTCCCTCAGCCCCATAAACGTATCGTAAAATGAACCTTTGAGGCATAAATCCGCGGCCATTGCCCTGCCCGCGTAAAGCTTCATCTGTCGGGTGTCGGTTTCCAGGCATCCCGCCTTTTCTTCAGCCAGTATCGCAAGGCCTTCTTCCGTTTCGTCATAGCCGGCCAGCCCCTCCCGGAAGATCTTATACGGCTGGGCGTGTCCGTTCTCGCCCCTGTAAATATGAACCTCGACTTCGTGGATCTTTAATCTTTCCACTTCGCTGGCGGTATAATTGATCTTCTCGTTAATGTAGACCGTATTGTCTTTAGCTGAAACTGTTATCTTTGGGACGATCTTTCTGCTCAGGACAACTTTCCAGCCAATTCCCTTTTCTTCCAACCTTGCCTGTAATATGGAGGCCATCTCTTCCGGTGTTACATTTTCTTCGGGAAAAACGTAACTCTCTTCTTTGCTTTCGGCCAGTATTTTTTCCGCGATGTCCAGACATTTTTCCTCGGGCCTGCCGTAAAGCCCCACGGCTATGTCGGTAAAACGCGCGTCATCACTTCCCAAAAGCTCCAACTGCTTTATTATGAAATCGATCTTCCTGGTAAAGAGACTTTGCACCAGGTCGTTTTCGTCAAGGGACGCGCGCGCTTTATGCAACCACTTTTCCTGATAAAAATACTGGGCGTCCTTGTAGTGAAAAGCCGGGTTATAGACCTCGCCTCTCTCGAGACTGGAGAAAAATTTCTCTTCTTCTTCCTTCTGGTTTAAAGGAGTCAGGAATGAGTAAAAATCTACCTCCCTCGTGATCTCGCTTATGCGGGTATCTATGCCGTGCAGATCTATCATTAACGAGGCCTCCCTACCGGCATCATGTATACGGGAATGTCCTTCCCTGCCCCTATGACCTTCGCTACTTCACGGTCCACAAAGGCGCCTATCATCACCGTTCCGAGGCCCATGCCTTGCGCCTGAAGATGAACATTCTGCCCCAGGTGCCCCGCATCCATGGAAACATATCGCTGAAATCCGCGGTCACCGTACCTTCTGGTGGTTCTCTCGAATAATGCTGTGATAACGATCGTAACGGGCGCCTGCCTTACCATGTCCTGCCCCATAGCGGCCCGCGTCAGTTCATTTCGAAAATCGCCCTTCTTCATCAGGGTGATGGAATTTTCTCTCCAGTTATAACGGTACACCCCCGCTTCAAGGCCTTTTACGTTACCCGCCACCAAGTAGATCTCCAGAGGATACGTAGCGCCTGCGGAAGGATAAGCACGCGTGGGTCCGGAAACGCCATCCACAGTTGTGCCTCCCGCAGACCATAAAAGTTGAGACACATCCTGGAGCGTCAGTGGATCGCCGGTAAAACTTCTTACGGACGTCCGTCCAAAAATGGCCTCTTCGACCGAAACTTTACCCTCGTGTTTGGGTTGAGGAAGTTTTACCACATCGGCCGCTTCAGAAATCCCTGAGATCAGCAACAAAGCTACCAGAAACACAAAACTGGTCTTCATATCACCCCTCCTCCGTAATCACTCTTTTTGAGTATGGTCTTCCGCCAGAGCTCTTCCGGTTCCATGCAGAGATATATCCAGGCGGACGTGTCGAAAGCCCTGATCCAGCTTATCATCTTATTGTACATGTAAGTCCTCAAGGGCCTTGGATATCGCAATTTTCCGTCGGTATCAACGAAAAATTCTCCTTCATAGAATATCCGATTATCCGCGAACCTGTTTTCGGCCACCTGCTTGAGGCCCGGGGTATAGCGCAGCGTACCCAGACTTATCCAGGCGGTGTTCCTTCTTATTTCTTCGAACGCGAACATCTCTTCAACAATAGCCTTGTATTCTTTCTCCCATCCCCGGTAAAAGACTACCGGGTCAAAATGAAATCCGACCCTGTACCCTTTCCTGGAAGCCCTGAGCGCCGCGTCCAATCTTTCGTCGATGCTCGCGCCGCCCTTTTCATACCTTTCCGCCATATTACGCGTGTTTACTGACCAGGAGATGACCACGTTGTCATGCGGCTCTTCTTTTAAAACATTCTCTATATCCGAGACCTTCGTCTTAAGTTCCAGGACCAGCCTTTTAGTCTTGCTGAAAAACGGAATAAGCTTTGACGAATATTCCGTATATTTGTCCAGCGCAAGCGAATCGGTAAACTCCCCCGTCCCTATCCTTGCCCTGCCGCGGACCTTCGAATCAAACTTCTCGATGTGCTTGAAATAATCCTCGACATTAGCCGGAAGGATAATGCCGGGCGCGTTGCTGTACATTTGAAGATAACAGTACGAGCAATCGATCGGACAGCCGAAACCCACATTTAATATCCAGTAACCGCAGCGCTTGTATCCCCTGGTGCAAGGACATATCTTGATAAATGCCGACCTGTTCTCTGTAAGAAAAATATTTTCCCTGCGGGAATTATAAGTCGTTACCGGATCGGCTCCCACAAGAGACGAAAGGCTCTTCCCGATACTTTCTACCGGGGTCACATTTGCTCCCGGGAATTTCTTTATAAATTCGTCCGTCCACTGACGGTCTTGAGCTTTTTTTTCGACAAATATATTCCGCGGGGAGATCTTAAAATCCCATAAGGGACATTCCTCGTGCGTGTCGTCTATTTTGACCGGCATAAGGTGGGGGTCGACTTCCGGGTAAATAGAAGGATAACGCATCTCGAGAAGGCTCTTTTTGACCCTGTGAAACAGTTCCCCCCTGCCTTCTTTGGCAAGCTCTTCAATTCCCGCCTCATCCAGGACCTCTTCAGGATTCATCCCGCGGACACGCAAAACCTCATATATTAGCCTTACAAGCTCGCTTTTTTTGTTAATACCGAGCCTGATAGGCAGTCTATCGGAAAGCAGGCTTTCGATTTCCTCTGCCAGGCACCTATTATCCGTGATTGTCATGAAGGTATTATAACTGATGAACTTGCGGCGGGCAAGCTATCTTAAGGTAACGTTAAGGTAGGTCTTTCCTTTTAATTCGCCGTCAAGATATACCTCGATCCTGTACCTGCCCGCACAGGGGAGAAGCAGGTTAAAGATGCGTCCGGCGATAACGTGTTCGTGGTAAATGCTTCCCAGATCAAATTCTTTTTCCAGGTCTTCGCTGTTGAAGATCTCGAGTGAGCCCTCGGGGTCAACTATCCTGATCTCCTGCCTGAAGTCAAGCCCCCATCCGTCGCCCCATTTTGTAACGATAAAAATTTCCTTCTTGACGGCGGGAATGGATTTAACGCAGATGGTCTTGAACTCACCCACGTAGGTGTTCTGTCCGTGGCGATCGGCATATACTTTCCGGCACAGCATAATGTTCTTGAGAGAAGGCTCGATCTCACCGACTACCTTTGAGGTGTCGTTCTTTTTCTCTGCGCTTGTTTCCGTATTAAAATAAATTGAAATCTGGTCCTGCATATAAATCAAAAGTATAATGATGATTTTTAAAAATGCAAGTCCAGAAAGTGGTGGGAATTAAAAAACTGCTTTTACTTTGATGCCAAGAACGTTGAAGTTGGTCCAGTCGTCGTCACTCTTGATGGATTGCCAGAGATAAAAAAGTTCGGCCTTCAGGTTCTTCATGATCTTCATCTTAAAACCGGCATAGAGACGGTTTTGACTGAACTTTTTACCATGGAAGGGTATGAATATTTCGTCGGCAACATAAGGCTGGATCTCAAACTCTGTCCATTTCCAGGGAAATTCGACGGTTAACTTATTTCTATATCTCCATGTGTCGCTTTTATCTTCAGGGCATCTGAGTTCAAGTCGGCTTCTATCTGAAAATTTAAAATCCTCTATCGTCCATTTAAGCGTTCCATCGGCGTGGGGTCTACTTTCATACTTCCATTCGCCTTTGACCTTTGTGTATATATGACGGTAGGATAACCCCATGTAAAGGCCGTCCGTGACTTTATAGTCAAAACCGCCATCGGTATGTGTATAGTAAAGTTCAGAAATATCGTCCCCAAACCGCAGCTCTTCTTCAACTTTTATTTTTAAAGAGTCGTTGATCTTCACCTCCGCGCTTTCGGTGTTCCAGAGCTGAAGGTCCCCGTCATCAAAAGCATAAGCCGGTAAGGTTAAAAGCGAAAACAAAAGAACACATAAAAAGATTATTAAGAACTTCTTCATATTTTTCTCTTTCTTTTTCAGCATTTTACCTTATAAAAAGTAAAATTGCAAAAATGTTTTTTATTGACTAAACTTATATAAGTACATAGAATAAATAGTCATTCGTTTGTGGTGGGCGTAGCTCAGCTGGTAGAGCGCCTGACTGTGGCTCAGGCTGTCGTGGGTTCGATCCCCATCGCTCACCCCACTTTTCCCTTCCTTTATAGGTAGGGGTGTTATTTGAAAAAACGGGAAGTGGCGCAGCCTGGCTAGCGTACCTGCTTTGGGAGCAGGGGGTCGTGGGTTCGAATCCCACCTTCCCGACCATTGTTCTTTAATGCGTGACGTATGTCGGGGATTCGAAGGGAGCCGGCGAGGCTTTAATAAAGGGAAGCTTGCGAATTGGTGAGCAAGCGACAACACCCGAGACGGTGGCTGGCCGACCGAAGGAGCGCTGTGGAGTTAGCGAGCCGGTGGCGAAGCTAACGTAACGGGTAGCGCGACGAAGGCGCCGAATCCCACCTTCCCGACCATTGTTCTTTAATGCGTGACATCTGGCGGGTGTGGCGGAATGGCAGACGCGCTAGCCTTAGGAGCTAGTGGTTTTACCGTGGGGGTTCAAGTCCCTCCACCCGCACCAAACTTTGCCGTTAATTGAGCAAATGGCGGGGACTTGAAGGGAGCATCTGAGGCTTTAATAAAGTGAAGTTTCCGAGCTGGCGAGGAAACGAGAACGACCGAAGATGCGGATGGCCGACCGGAGTCACGCTATGTTTTTTGACGAGCGAAAGCGAGGAACAAAAACATGTTTAGCGGGACGGAGGCGCCAAGTCCCTCCACCCGCACCATAAATTGCTGCGCGCCCGTAGCTCAGTGGATAGAGCATCTGCCTTCTAAGCAGAGGGTCATAGGTTCGAGTCCTATCGGGCGCGCCACACTTTCGGCAGGACTCGAAGGGAGCCGGCGAGTCTTTAATAAAGGGAAGCTTGCGAACTGGTGAGCAAGCGACAACTACCGAGACGGCGGCTGGCCGACCGTGATTCTTGCGAACAGCAAGAATCATCCCGAGGAACCGAACTGATGAGGTTTCTCGGGGGGAAATACTTTGTGTCGTTCGGAATAATTCGAGTAGCGCGACGGAGGCGCCGAGTCCTATCGGGCG
>JBAROI010000091.1:0-2595 GCA_049642015.1 Candidatus Omnitrophota bacterium
CCCGCTTTTGACTTTCGCCCCATTGCGGTCGCAGCTTTTTTGCGGGTAAAGCCCCCCTGCCGATACATCCTGGTAATAACAACGATGGAAAGCGAAAGACCGAACCAGGGCACGGAAGGTATTAACCAGAAAAGCGCCGAAAAGGCTGCAATCGTCAGTAATATCCGACCGATGTTCCGCCAGCTCGGGTCCCGTATGATCATGTAAACTAAAAGCGCGACAGGAAGGGCGATCGCGATACCGATGGTAAACCAGTGGACCGGCAGGATCAGATAAAATAGAGCTGAAAGTCCGAGCGCGGCCGTAAAGTTAACAGCCATGCTCTTTGCCAGCCCTTTCCAGTCGGCCCTGCGTAACTTTTTCCGTTGGCTGGCATCCTGTTTTTTTGGTTCTGACTTTTTCTTGGCTTCTTTCTTGTCTGATGGCGTCTCTGGCTTTTCATTCTTTTTGGCGGAAATCGGTATAACTTTTGTTTTCTTTCTCTCCTTGCCATAGATCTTTTCTACAGCTTTTATCGCTTTTTTTACTGCCGGATCATGTTGCAGGAATTTAGCGTGTCGGTTTCTAGAGACGCGCATGAACTCGTCATGCGCATCAAGAAGCTTCCCGGCAGGTTCGCTTGCGCTTATTTTATAGCCCTCATCCAATTCTGACTTAACATCCATCCACAGCCAAGTAAGAGTGAATATCCAGTTCATTTTCGCGACAGCGTAATGATATTTTCTTACCAGGTTCTTCGCCTCGATATATTCCCGGGCGCCTTTCTTGTCGCGTTTTTTATAGAGGCGCGATTGCTTGACCCTAAACCTCTGGTACCATCTGTCAAAACGTGAGAAATATTTGGCGGCGTTTGCCGGACTCCGGTCTCTGAAATCCTGCTTTTCAAATTCTGCGAATTCCTTTAACAATTTTTTGCCTGTGGCAAGATCCGACGGACAGTCCGCGAGTTCATCGTTTATAGCCATTCTCAAAGCAAGGGTCAGCTCGCCGTCCCTACGCCCTTTACTGTCATCCCCCACGATACCCTTATAGTTTTCGGGAAAAAGTTCCTCCTGGATCTTCCTGGAAGCTTCATGGCCAAAAACCGGGCAGATGATCTCATGAAATATATATTCATGGAGAACGGCTTCATCAGATCCAATAAGATCCAGCGTCCGGGATGAAAAAGCAATGGTGTTCGGAAAATGCTCCCTGAGGGACTTAAGAAGGCTCGCCATAGGTTCGGTAGCCTTGAAAGTTGGCCCGCTTACCATCGTGTTAAAGCCCATAAGCCATCCGCTTGCCCGCGCTTTGTCGTCCTTACTCGGCAATACTACCGAATCGATCTCTATAAGATTCGCGGAGATGAATTTTCGCAGGGCATCCAATATTTGTTTTGTCTTTTCCGAGGATAGATCCGAACTTATGATCCTTTTTCTCAAAGCGTTATAAACAAAATTACGGTAATCAAGTTTAAAAAATCTGCGTAAAACGCGGGACTTGCTGAAAAATTTAATAAGCTGCCTCATTATCCAGGAATGGGAATACGCGGTGAAAATCTTCATGGGCTTGACATGTTCTTTACGCTTCAGGAACGCCTCCCGCAATTCTTCGGCATTTCCTCTTGCGATCTCGCCCGTAAAGGGTTCAACAGTTTTTCTTGGATGGGAAGTTTGGCTGGCGGGTTCGGGGAGGGCTTTTCTTGTGAGTATTTGCCTGGAGAGATATTTTCCTATTTTTTTCTCGTCGGTAACCTGGTAGCCTGCACCGGGATCCTTCTCCGCGAACGAAGACCCCGCGGGATCAGCTCCATAGATATTAGGATTATAATATCTGACCTTATAAGTTCCGGCGTCAATTATGAATTCTCCGGATCTTGATGTTTGATCCAGGTCATCGAGGATCATCTGCACGGCTTGACGGTATTTTTCGTCTATTTTCTCGTTATTCGCTACAGACGCGAACTCTTCTTTCACGCCTTTCAGCATCATGATGACATTTCGTCTGGCGGGATCACGCTCAAGGTTGGTAAGATGATAGCCGAGATAACCGGTTGTCATCATAAGAAAACTGTCTACCCTGTCGGGACTGGTTATTAATGAACGTGCTTGAAGGTTGTTTTTGCGGAAAATGTCAGGATTTGCCCATACGACGCCCTGCCAAAGCATGAGGATGCTCAGAAGAGTAGCGATGATCTTCGTTATTTTTAGTTTCGGTATTTCTCTCATACAGCCCTTATATAAAGAGGTGAAAATATTATTACTTTTTTTACTTTTAACACTAATATTGCTCCTAATATAACATTATTAGTTAAGCTAATCAATATTAATATTACTACCTTTTTTATATCTTAATTCGAAGGGGCATGTTGATATGCATAAGTCTTTTAAAATAAGAACTTACATACTATACTGTATGTTTTAGGGGGTTAAAAAGATGTGTTTAACTGGCGAGCTTTTCTTTTTACTAACTATACCATTTCCCCCTCAGGCAGGGTGAATGTGGGGAATACGCTGTTATTGTGGAGCAGGGGTTTACCAGGCGGATGTTTTTCATGCCACCTATTCAATGATAAGTTCTTCCAGTTTTCTTTTGGGAACGTGATGGGAGTCTTTT
>JBAROI010000099.1:0-44970 GCA_049642015.1 Candidatus Omnitrophota bacterium
TCCGACATACCGGTAGCCGAGGAAGCCGCCACGACGGCGGAGCTAATGGGCAACCCGGTTGAAAGGATCTACGACGTCGGTGTCGCCGGCATACACAGGCTCTTCGACAGCAAAAAGAAACTTTCCAAAGCCAACGTCGTTATCGTTTGCGCGGGAATGGAAGGGGCCCTGGCAAGTATAGTCGGGGGTATAGTCGAAAAACCCGTGATCGCCGTTCCCACAAGCGTCGGGTACGGGGCTAACTTCCAGGGACTGGCGCCGCTTTTAACCATGCTCAACGCCTGCGCGCCGGGCGTTGCCGTCGTCAACATCGATAATGGTTTCGGGGCGGGCTACGTCGCCTCGCTCATAAACTCAAAATAAAATGGAACCCAGAATAGTACAGTTAAAAGGGGAAGAAAAATACCAGCGCCTCCTGGGCGGCATACCTGACACCTCGGGGATGAAATCCGGATACATGACGTTACAGCCCGGTGAATCCGTGGGAGAACATTCGACGGGATCGAAAGAAGAAGCCATCGTCATACTCCAGGGAAAGGGGGAGATCTCCTTCGAGGGAAAGGGCGCTATAGCTTTAGAAGAGAAGACTCTTGTTTACGTTCCGCCCGAGATAACTCACGACGTAAAAAATACGGGCGCGGAACTTTTAAGATACATTTACGTAGTCGCACCCGTAAGCCACAAACATGAGTAAAGTCTATTTCATAAAAGTCTCCAATAAAGACAACCTTGAAACTATTAAAACCAAATTCTCCAAACTCCTCGATGAGAGCGGGATCCTGGACGGCGTCTCAAGCGGGAATAAAGCCGTTATCAAGATGCATTTCGGGGAAGAGGGAAATACGGGTTACGTAAAACCGGAATACATTAAGGTCCTCACCGAAAAATTAACCCAAGCCGGCGCGGAGGCGACCCTTTCGGATACGAATACTCTTTATAAGGGTAAGCGAATGAAATGCGACGATCACCTCAAGCTGGCCCATAAGCACGGGTTTACTCCCAATAAAACCGGAGCGAAAATATCCATACCGGACGATAAGATCGAGAATAACGTCGCCAGGATAGACATAAGCCAGGAATTCATAAAAACGGCCAAGGTCGTAAGGAACTTTATTGACGCTGACGTTTTAATGAACGTAGCTCACTTTAAAGGCCACATGATGACGGGCTTTGGCGGTGTTCTGAAAAACGTGGGCATGGGATGCGCTACCCGCGAAGGCAAGCTTGAACAGCATACGAACATGACCGCTGAAGTTTTTACGGATCAATGTGACGGCTGCGGCGACTGTGTGGAGAAATGCCCGGTAGATGCTATTACGCTCGTCGAAGGCAAGGCCCGGGTCGACACCGATAAATGTATAGGATGCGCGGATTGTATCGCCGTATGTCCGACCGGAGCTATGAGCGTGCACTGGGAAGAGGGGGGAGATACCATACAGGAGAAGATGGTCGAATACGCAAAGGCCGTTCTGGACAACGTCAAAAGTATCCATATAAACTTTGCTATAAAGATAACCAAGGAATGCGATTGCCTGGCCAAGGATGACCCGAAGATCGTGCCTGATATCGGGATATTCGCCTCTACTGATCCGGTAAGCATCGAAAAAGCGTGCCTGGACCTCACGACAAAAGCCGCCGGAAAAGACATCTTCAGGGAAGTCCACCCCGGAAGAGACGGCATGAAGCAGCTTCTTCACGCCTCAGAGATCGGCCTGGGGGATCTTGGATATGAACTTGTAGAAATGAGAGATTTTTAGAATCGCTATAATGCCCGAAAATAAAGCTTGACAGACCCATTTAAAAGAAGTTATTATAATGATGATATTGATATTGTTATAAAAACAAACTTGTTTAAACTTTCAGGAGGGTTAAAATGGCGCAGAAAAAGAAGAAGTCCACGAAGTCCACGAAGTCAGCAAAGTCCACAAAGAAGTCCACGCTAGTTGAAATGTACGAAAAAGTAAATGTTCCTACCCTTGAGCTCGAAGAATATGAACCCCAGATAGTCGAAGACGAATCCGTAGAAGATATCATCGGCGGTTCGACACATTATGCCTGGATCGGCTCGGGGCAGTGCGGCGGAAGACTCGTCAAATCTTTTTATGAACTTGGATACAGAAAAGCGCTCGCGGTTAACACCACCCACCATGACCTGGATCTTCTGGAACTCCCGAATTCCCAGAAGTTCCTGATGAACATCGGCGAGATGGGCGCGGGAAAAGACATGAACAGAGGCAAAGAAGCAAGCCTCCGTTATCAGCAGGAGATCATTCACCTGAAACAAAAAATATTCGGTTCGAAAGTCAACCACATCATGGTCTGCTTTGGAGCAGGCGGCGGAACGGGTAGCGGGAGCGCCACCAAACTCGTAGAGGTCGCGAAAAAATACGCCCGCCACATCGGAATCGAAAATCCGGATAAGCGCGTAGGCGTAGTTCTTACTCTGCCAACGATCGGTGAATCAAGCTCGCCGCTGGTATCGCAGAACACCTACCAGGTAGTTTCGGAGCTCGGCCAGATGGCGTCGGAGGGCAAGCTTTCTCCGCTCATCATCGTCGACAACGAAAAGATCAGCAAGATGTACCCCGGGTTGACCGTAAAGAATTTCTGGTCAACGATAAACAACACCGTAGCCGGCCTGTTTGACATATTCAACCGGCTCAGCGCTTTAAGCACCGACTACACAGCCTTTGATACCGTGGACTACCACAGCATCATGGAAGCCGGTGGCTGCGCGATAATGGGTCTTACCAAGGTAACCGAGTTCAAGGACAAATACGCCATATCGCAAGCCGTGAAGAAAAACCTGCAGAAAACACTGCTGGCCAACGGGTTCGACCTTACTTCAGCCAGAGTGGCCGGTTGCATAATGGTCGGCGGCAAAAAGTTGATGGCTGACGTCCCGGGGCTGCAGGACAACATCAACTACGCTTTTGACGTCCTGTCAGACATAACCGGCAAGGCTACTGTCCACAGGGGCATCTATGAAGACAACAAAGATTCCCTCAGGGTATATACGATCATCGGCGGCTTAGACCTGCCCGCTAAGAGGCTTGCAGACTTCAACGCATAATCTGATCGTACAGCGAACAATATAAAAGGACGGATCTGAAATTAATTTCGGATCCGTCCTTTTTTATGGAATATGGATAAATAACAGGGGGTAGGGGGTGATTATTTTTTCTTCTTTCGCCTTCTTGTAAACTTGGGATTAAGGACTTTGGCGGTCAGCTCGTAGACTTCTTCCATCCTCTTGTCTAGCTCTTTTTGACACTCTTTATTCTCTATCTTACTGGTATCCATTTTTTCTTTCCGGTTCATGGTTATTTCCATTGCCTTTGTAACATTCTACAATGAAGTGCACCTTTATTGCAAGTTTGTTTTTCTCATGTGGGAAATGATGCAGACTATTATGTGATCCAGATCAATAAGAAAGGAGACAAATTCGAGCTCCAGGTATTCCAGACAATACTGGATTTCAAGCCCGTACCCACCCAATCTAACCAGGCTAGATTATCAGATTATAACTCCTATGTCATCCCGGGCGAGGCCGCAGGCCGAGACCCGGGGTCAAAACAACAATCTTTCTAAATCAGGCTGAAATAACTTTATTTTTTTCACTATTATAGTAAAATAGGTGGCATGAATATCATTATTGTAGGCGCAGGAAACGTCGGGTTCAACCTGGCGGAATATTTTTCGGCCCTTGGCCACCAGATCACGGTTGTCGACCAGGACAGATCGCTCTGCGAACAGGTCAACAGCAAGCTCGACGTCTTTGTGGTCCCGGGCATAGGCTCAAGTCCCGCCGTTCTGGCGGAAGCGAACATTGACTCCGCGGACATGCTCATCGCCGTGACCTCCAACGACGAAACAAACCTTTTGGCCTGTAATTTTGCCATGCAGAACGACGTCAAAAAAAGGATCGCCAGGATCAAGTCGCCCATTTATACAGAAAACGTCCCGAACGTCAGCCTGGAAAAAGCAGGCGTTACCAGCGTGGTCGAACCCGAAAGGGGGGTGGTCGAAAGGATCCTTCAGTACGTGGAGCTTCCCAACGTTCTGGAAACCGCTAATTTCCAGTCGAACCGGATCTACCTTCGCGGTTACATGATAACCGAAGATATGCCTATCGCCAACAAGACCCTCAGAGAAGTAAAGGCCATGGCGGAAACGTCGCCCATGCTTTTCGTGGTGATCGTCCGCGACGGCAGAAATATCGATCCTACCGGCGACCAAGTGCTCCTTCCCGGAGATAAGATCGTAGCCATTATGCCGAGGGAATCCTTCGCCACGTTCCGCACGCTTATCAACAGCAAGGCCACTAAAATGCGTAAGATCGTAGTCTCCGGCAGCTCGCTAACGGCCATACACCTTGCCGATGCCCTGAAGCCGCTGGCCGAGAAGGTCGTCCTGGCTGATCCCGACGCCGATCACGGCCACATGGCCGCCTCGACCCTGCAGGGGGTCGACGTGTTTCACGGCGACAGTACCGACGCCAGCGTCCTGGAGGAGATCAACGTTAAGAACGCCGACTGTTTCATCGCGGCGGGCAAAGACCCGGAAGATAATATCATGGCATGCCTTCTGGCCAAAGCCGAAGGCGCCCGCATGGTCATTGCCATAAGGGACGACGACCGCTACATCGGCCTCTTTGATTCTCTCGGGCTGGACCACGTTATCAACACCCGCGAGATCACCCTGAACGCCATAATCGAAAGGATACAAACGATCTCCATAGGTACTTATCTGAAACTAAAATCCACCGATACGGAGGTCATGCGCCTCAGGGCGGGAAAAAACAGCTTTGTTGCGGGCAAACCTCTCAATGAGCTTGAAAAACAGTTCAAAAAATCAGTCATCATCGGCTGCATCATCCGTGAAGGAAGCGTGATCATTCCCTGGGGCGGAACTATCATCGAAAAAGACGACGAAGCCATTATATTCTGCCACAAGGAACAGCTTAAACGGGTTAATAAACTCTTCAATCCACCTGTAAACGAATGAATCCAAAATTCATAACTTACTCAGTCGGTAAACTCCTGGAAATCCTGGCCCTGGTCCTGCTTATCCCGGCGGGAATAGCTTTCTTTGAGATCCAGCCGAGAGTGTTTCCGGATATTCTTTTTGACCCCAGGCTATTGGGGTTCATCATCGCCATAGTAAGTTCCCTACTTTGCGGAAATCTCCTTAAATTGATAGGCAGCAGGGAACTGGTAGGTAACGGTATACGCGACGGGTTCGCCATCGTAACCTTTGGCTGGATAATCTTAACGCTATTCGGTTCGGCGCCTCTCGTCGTTTATTTTCTTTCAAAAGTTCCCGCCGTGAACTTCGACGCCTTCCTGCGTGCATTTACCGATTCATATTTCGAGATCATGAGCGGGTTCACGACGACCGGCGCGACCATCATCACAAACGTCGAAATCGTGCCCCGGGGGCTTTTGTTCTGGCGCAGCCTGACCCACTGGCTCGGGGGCATGGGTATAGTTACTCTCGCTTTGGCCATACTACCGGCTTTTGGTATCGCCAGTTACCAGATGTTCAGGGGCGAGGTGCCCGGGCCGACAGCCGGACGCCTCCGACCGCGCCTTCACCAGACCGCTAAAATACTGTGGGGCGCCTACGCGGTCCTGACGCTTGCCGAAGTCATTCTCCTTAAATTCGGCGGCATGTCGATCTTTGATTCGTTCTGCCACGCCTTCGGCACCATGGCGACCGGGGGTTTTTCCACAAGAAACGGCTCCATCGGTTCTTATAACTCGAGCTACATCGACTGGGTAGTGATAATCTTTATGTTCTTCGCCGGCATGAACTTCGTTATCCATTACCGGGTGCTCTTTTCCGGAAAATTCGACCTTGTAAAAAGCAACCGGGAGTTTCATTTCTACGCGGGCGTCCTCATCCTGGCGATCTTAGTCGGCGCGATCGTCCTCAAAATGGGAGGCATCGCCCCGGCAGAACAGATAAGGGCAAGTTTCCGGAGCGAACCGCTCTCCGCGCAGCAGCTTATAGAAAAAATAGATACCGCGCAGGCAAAAGTGCTCACGCCTTACGGTATCCTGAGATACGTAACCTTCCAGGTAGTATCCATTACCACAACCACAGGTTTTTGCACGGCCGACTCTGACATCTGGCCTAACTTTATCCGTTTCATGCTTGTCGTTCTGATGTTCTTCGGGGGCTGCGCCGGGTCGACCGGCGGGGGTATAAAGATGGTAAGGATCATGGTCTTTATAAAAGCGGCTCTGCGTGAGATAAAGATCATAATACAGCCCAGGATAATCGCGCCTTTAAAGATCGCAGGCAAGGCGATGGAGGAAAAGCAAGTACTCAATATCCTGGGTTTTATCGCGCTTTTTCTGGCGTGTTTTGTCATCTTTTCAGCGGCAATGAGCTATCTTATAGAAGATTTTACTACTGCGATAGTTTCCGTGGTAGCGACAATGTGTAATATAGGTCCCGGTCTTTCGGGTGTCGGAGCGACTGAAAACTATGCCTGGATCCCGCTTCCCGGTAAATGGATCCTGGTCGCCTGCATGCTCCTGGGAAGGCTCGAGATCTACACGGTTTTAATAGCGCTTTCACCAATTTCCTGGAAAAAATGATTCAAGGGGGGCAAAATGGATGACGCAAGAGAAAAAGCAAAGCACAAAGTAAGATTACGTTATGGCTTGAGTTACGCGGAGCCTACAGACGAGCAATTTAACAGTATTTTAAAAGAAGTAGGGGCTTTGCGAAAACAGGGATTAGACGTCAGGCAAATTGAGCTTAAATTAGGCGACATTATTCAAGGGCACTGTCCGACTTATCAAACAGCGCAATATGCGGCTCAAGATCCGCACATCTTAATTGAAGCGTTAATAAGCCTCTTGGATGAACTTGGAATGTAAATTTTATTGACAAATAAGATTATTGTGGTATAATAACTTGAAGGTAGTAAATAAGGAGTAGAAGTTTTAAGCCACGAGGTTAGAAACATGCACCTTGTGGTTTTTTTATACCTACCATTATTTACTATAATTTAATACAAGAAGGAGGTAGTGAGTAATGGTAAGAGGAACAGTAAAGTGGTTCAATAACCAAAAAGGTTATGGATTTATTACTCCTGAGTCGGGCAATGATGTATTCGTACATCACAGCGCGATCTCGGGTGACGGCTACAAGTCTTTAGAAGAAGGCCAATCTGTTGAGTTTGAAATTCAGCAGGGCGACAAAGGCGAGCAAGCCGTAAACGTAGTAAAGATGTAACACTCGGATAAGGCCTGGTAAATATTTGCTAGGCCTTATTTTTTTGCCCGCCAATAATCCCCAAAGGAGAAAAACATGGGAAAAGCAACCGCGCGTCATATTTTAGTGCCTTCTAAAGAGGCCTGCGAGGAGCTCAAGACTCAGATCGAAGCCGGGGCTGATTTCGCAAAAATAGCCCAAGAGCGCTCCCAGTGCCCGTCCGGCCAGCAGGGCGGCGATCTTGGCGAGTTTACACAAGGCCAGATGGTCCCTGAGTTCGACGAAGTGGTGTTCACCGCTGAGGTAGGGAAGGTCCACGGTCCGGTCAAAACACAATTTGGATACCACCTCATCGAGATCACAAGCCGTACAGAATAGGGACAGGACCTTTTGTCATCCCGGTCTCCCCCGGGCGAAGACCCGGGATCAATTTCAGAACCGTCCCCAATAATGCCAACAATGTTAAGAAATTGTTAAGGAACAAAAAGTAAGCCTTAATAATTAGTCTAGAAATAGCTATTATGATATACTTTAGGTAGATAAAGTGTTACGGGCAAACCATTCGAAAGAGTGGGACGCAAAACTACAGGGCCTAACTCCTTGCAAGTAAAGGGTATGGCAGCCAGTTGCCGATAGGGCTTGCGTAAAAGCCCCGGGAACGTCCTAAACCCACTCAAAAGAATGAGTGGGTTTTTTATTTATATGCACAAGCGCAAAAATCCATGCAGAAAGGAGGTGAAAAAATGAAAGGCCTAAAATTTGCAATAATAGGCATTGTGATAGCGCTTTTAATGGCGATACCCGTGCATTCAGAGGAAGTGACCATACTGTATGAATTCGGGGGCGTAAGCGGTGATGCAATGTGGCCCGTAGGCGATCTGGTCGTAGACTCGGGCGTGCTTTATGGCATGACTCCTTACGGTGGAGATTATAGTGCTGGAACTGCTTTTTCCATCGGGATCGACGGATCAGGCTATACCGTTCTGCACGATTTCGACTGGCTAACCGGAGCAACGCCTCAGGGCAGTTTGATCATAGACTCGGCAATGCTTTATGGCATGGCTTACATGGGTGGAGGCTTCTATGCGGGAACGGTTTTTTCCATGCAAACCGATGGGTTGGGCTTCACTAACCTGTACGATTTCACGTGGACACCAATTGATGGGCAAATGCCTTACGGCGATCTGGTTTTAGATTCCGGGACGCTTTATGGCATGACTTCGCAAGGTGGAGAGCTTAGCGCGGGAACGATCTTTTCCATAGGAACTGACGGACTAGGCTTCACGCTCCTTAAAGAGTTCTCGCAGTTGCCTGCTGACGGGAGTAACCCTCAGAGCAGTTTGATCATAGACTCGGGAACGCTTTATGGCATGACCAACAGTGGCGGAGTTGACGGCTGTGGAACGATCTTTTCCGTGGGAAACGATGGGTCGAATTTCACTACCTTGTATGAGTTCGATGGTCTTGACGGGTCTTCCCCCTTTGGCGACTTGATCTTAGACTCGGGTGTGCTCTATGGTATGACCAACGAGGACGAGACCAACGAGGCGGGAACGATCTTCTCCATTGGAACCGATGGGTCGGATTTCACTGTCCTGCACGGATTTTCAGAGCTAACCGATAATGGAGCAATGCCCTATGGCGATTTGATCTTAGTCGGGGACACGCTTTATGGCATGACTCGGTACGGAGGAGTCTACAACTATGGAACGATCTTTTCCATAAGGACCGACGGGTCGGATTTCACTATAGTTCATGATTTCGCGAACGCACACATAGATGGATCGACTCCTTACGACAGCTTGATCTTAGACTCAAACGTGCTTTATGGCATGACCGAAACCGGCGGAACTTTCGACAGGGGTGTTATCTTTGCCCTGCCGCTAGCGACACCACCGGGTCCTGACGAATACGTCGATCTTATCAAGTTCGATAGTCTTGGTAAAGGCCTGGGCGAGTGTAAAACTGCTGGAACTCATACCTTTGAGGTGGAGATTGAAAGCGAGTTCGAGTACATCCAGGTCACCACAAAGGCCGGCAGAGCCGAAGCGGTCACGCAGATTGGTGTGGGCGATGATCCGGTCACTGACGATCTGGGATTCGTCATTGAGCTTGTAAGCGTGGATGACGGCGTTTACACAGTGGCTGTCTCAAGCACTGAAGAAACACCCAAAGCCCTGAGTTACGTGATCCTGGGAGCCGGTAAGGCGGAAGGTGAGGCTGATCCCGTGCTTGTTGACTATGCGGAGACGGAGGGCTATGTTGTCGAAACAGGTGACAACCTCCATGCGGGCTGCTTTAGGGATAAGCCAGCTGGTCCGAAACCAAAGAACCGGGAAGCAGCAGCGGCTCCAGGCGGTCCAAGCCAGGAAGTTCTGGCCAAGAAGGCGGTTCTGGAAGAAAAGAAAGCGCTAGCGACCGACGCCAGGTTCACGAGAAAACGGCAGCACATGCTGGACCTTTTCGGAATGGGTCCTGATGGCATGCCGCTCAAAGGGCCGAGGTAATCGTGATCCCTAACCTTTTTAGTTGTAGAATAGGGGCAAGTACTCGTGTAAATTATTACAATTTGCCGGGTTGTCCCTATTTTTGTATATGGACCTACCCCTTAATCCTTTACCAACCACCCCCGCCATTGTATAATCAATTACATGCTTAAGAAAATAATCCTTATACTGATCCTTGCGTTTATAACTACAAGCGCTTATTCTCAGGTCAATATCTCGGGGCGGCGTTACGGGGGCAGAAGAGATTTTGCGCCGGAGCCGAGATTGCTCTCACCAGTCGAGGAATTAGTGTCATTAAAGCGTCAAACCGAACTCACGTTCAAATGGAGCCCGCATGAGACCCTGCTCTCGGGATCGGCGAGAAAATACTACGATTTCAGGCTGTATAGAGGTTATGAACTGGTTAAATCTGCCCTTATATTTAAAGAAAAAGTGCCGGGGAATAAACACAGTATAAGCCTGAACTCTGAATTGTTCAAAGATAAGGAAACTTATACCTGGTCAGTAAGGCAAGTTTACCGGGACGGCGGAAAAAGCCGGAGGAGCGTTTCGTCCTTTAAGGTGATTAAATAGGTGCTCAGCCTCTTACGGCGGTGGTGGCAGTCGGTGTCGGCGTTGATGTTTGGCCGCGAGTCTTTATAATGTTTATTATCTTGGTCGTGATCTTGCCGGCTTCCGCTGCGGCTGTGAAGATAGTGCCTACGATGAAAACTATTACTAATATGGCTGCCAGTTTTTTCATAACATCCTCCCGGGTTATTTGCTATAATTATAGCATACCTAAGGTGGGTGACAAATAAAAACATGAAGTTTTGCGTTTCTCTTGCTTTAATTTTAGCTGTCTTTTCCGGCAATTGTTCTTATGCCTCGGAAAACATTGAAAATATCGGCCTGTTTATCAGTGGGCGGGTAAACAATGTGTATAAAGACGCTCCCATCAAAGCAACTAAAACACTATACATCGGCAAAAAAACAAGCACTTCAAAAGAAAAACGCGACATAAATGACAGGATAGGCGGGTCTTTAAAATTCCTGTTCGAGGATACATTAAAAGAAAGAGACTACAACGTTAAATACCTCAACGACATGGATTTTATAAAAGACCTCCGTTCGGTGAAAATATCCGAGTTCATCGAACTGTGTAACGAGCATAATATTGCTCCGGACGCGTTCTTGTTCGTTTTCTACAAGACATCCACGACTAAATCCTTTGTAGTGCACGTGTATGAAGGATTCTTCATAAAAACGAAGATCATGTTGTATAGAAATGGTCCGGCCCCCGAAATGCTGTTAAATGAATTTATTGAAGCAAGTTATCTTGATAAGATAAGTGAGCCGTACGCCCAGGGCA
Organism: Candidatus Omnitrophota bacterium; assembly: GCA_049642015.1. Lineage (GTDB taxonomy): Bacteria > Omnitrophota > Gorgyraeia > Tantalellales > Tantalellaceae > JBAROI01. The sequence continues at coordinate 11,089 of JBAROI010000099.1, forward strand.
GGCAAATGGAGATATCAAAGAAATTTTTCGACTATTACAAACATTATCATCTGTTCAGCGTGACCAATTCTCTATATAAAAGATTAATGGAGACCGTTGAAAAGAGGTTCAACAAAAGGAGATGAAAATGAAAAAGAATTTTCTTATTAAACTGGTCCTTTGCGCGGCTATAGTGCTTACCGGCCTGGCCGGCAGCGCATACGCGCAATACAAGCCCACAAAATTAAAGGATATGCCTGGGGACACAAAGCTTCCAAAAGTGAACGTCGCCGGGTATTACTATCCGGAAAGGGTCAAAGAAAAGGACGTAAAGGGCCTTGTAAAAAAACTGGAATCTTCATTTAAGAGCATGAACAAGAAATTCCCGGTCGATGAAGCAGGGGATTACAACCTGGATGTTGCCGTATTTTACTATACAAACAAGATGACGAACACCGAGGGCCTCCAGACCAAGTACGTCCTGGTAAAATTAATGGATGACAAGGGGAAAGTCCTTTACGAAGATAATTTTTATGCCATGGATTACATGTTTTCCTGGTTCCCGGACGTCGATGATAAGATCCGGAAATACATCGTGGATAACGTCGTGGAATACTCGTTAACGGAAAATAAAAGGTCTTTTAAGCCCGTGGAAAGAAAGGGCATATTCCATGATTTTAACGCTTTCGCGGATAAAGTGCCTGATAAGATGATCGAGACCAGCGCTATTGGTCTGTTGATGGGCCGCGGGGCCAAGTTCGATAAAAACATGCTCAGGGCCCCTGACGAGATAGAGTGGAGCATATTCGAAAAAGCCGAAGTGAAGTCAAAGTCAACAAAATCAAAAAAACGCGATAGAAAAAAGAAGGGTTCAGATTTCCTTTGATAAGAACATGGAAGTTAGACGCCCCCCCTATGGCAATCCAGTGACGGAAGATGGAAAGAGTAATCCACGAAGAGCGAAGATTAAGTTTCTTTGAAAAATACCTGACACTTTGGGTGGTTGGCTGTATAGGTCTGGGTATTTTTCTCGGTAAATCATTCCCCGAATTGGCCATTACGCTGGACAAAATAGCCATATACCGGGTATCAATACCTATAGCAATCTGTCTTTTTTTCATGATGTACCCGATCATGGTAAAGATCGATTTTGCCGAAGTTATCAAAGCCGGCAAAACGCCAAAGCCGGTAGTTCTGACATTGTTTATAAACTGGTGCATTAAACCGTTTACAATGTTCGCCATATCCAGCTTGTTCTTAGGAGTCCTGTTTAAAGGGTTCCTCCCCGGCCTTGAAATCGTTAAAGACGGCTCCCAGGTAGAATTATTCAGGTCGTATATCTCAGGATGTATCCTATTAGGCATCGCGCCATGTACGGCTATGGTCCTTATCTGGGGACACCTGGCGAAAGGCAATGACGGCCACACCCTTGTAATGGTAGCTATAAATTCCCTTACCATGCTGTTTCTCTATGCCCCTTTAGGCGGCTGGCTTCTTGGTGTAAATAAAATGCCTATCCCATGGCAGACCATAGTTTTATCCGTCATTATATATGTCGGCGTGCCGTTAGTTTTAGGTTATCATTCAAGAAAATGGGTCATCGCCAAAAAAGGCTTTAAGTGGTTCGAAGAAAAGTTCATACACAACCTTACGCCGGTATCTATCGGCGCGCTGCTTATCACGCTTGTCCTTTTATTCTCGCTCAAGGGGGAACTTATAATAGAACATCCCCAGACGATATTTCTTATTGCGGTGCCCATACTCCTGCAAACCTTTCTCATATTTTCCGTCGCTTATATAATGGCTAAATGGCTTAAGCTTTCATATAGAGATGCCGCGCCTTCAGCTCTCATCGGCGCAAGCAACCATTTTGAGGTCGCTATCGCCACATCGGCTATTTTGTTCGGACTGTCTTCTGGCGCTTCGTTGGCAACTGTCGTGGGGGTCCTTATCGAAGTGCCTGTAATGCTTCTGCTGGTAAAGGTATGTTTGAGAACTAAACATGCATTTGAAAAGGAGAGATCATGAAAACATTTAGGCTATTTGGCTCTTTAGCTTTCGTGCTGGGGCTATTCACTGCAATATTTGCCGGGATACCCTGGTACGTAGTGACTGAGGACGATCCAGTCATACCCTGGTGGCTCAGAATAGCGGTTTTCTGCCTCCTGGGCGGTATCCTGATCGTTCTGGTAACAGTGGCTATTGAACAAAGGAAAGTCAAGAAATCGGCAGGGGAGCTTCCGCCTGCTGGGGCTGAATCGCGGATGTTGCTGCTAAATTCTGCAGAAATACCCGGCCGGGAACTCACCGAGATCCTGGGCTTGGTCAAAGGACACACAATTTTTGCCATCTGGCTTGGAAAGGATCTCTCTGCCCTGGTGCGGCTGATCCTCGGCGGTGAGCTGACCGAGTACACGGAGATGATGGGGCAGGCACGCAAGGTAGCCACTGACCGGATGATCGCCCAGGCCGAGAAGCTGGGGGCTGACGCGATCATAAACGTGCGCTATATGACCAATAGCGTCGTCGGCAGCGCCGCTGAACTTTTGGCCTACGGCACAGCCGTCAAGCTCAGCAAATAGGGGAGAAGGAGGAAAAACATGCAAAACGAGGAATTAAAAAACAAAATACTCGAAGTAATCAAGACTTATCCGGTTGGATCAGTGGCGACAATAAGAGACGAAAAACCATGGGTTCGCTATATGGCGATGCAGTCAGGGGAAGATTTAACTATCTACGCGCCAACTTTTGCCTCATCGAGGAAGGTAGATCAGATCAAGAAAAACAACAGCGTCCATATTGCTTTCGGGGCTGACCCAAAAAACTATGAGCTTCCACACGTGAACGTTGTAGGTACGGCTGAAATTGTAACTGATCTGGAGACAAAGAAGAAATGCTGGCATGAGATTTTAGCGCAATTCTTCGAGGGCCCTGAAGACCCCGGCTACGTGGCCATAAAAGTTACGCCCGGAATGGTGGAATACTGGACAGGCGCAATGGAGCCCGAGGTATATAAACCTGGGTAAACACACTATCTATGCCAAAGACACGCTACGAACTTGACCCCCACAACCGGCTCGTCCTGGATAAAGCCGGGAGAAAAACGCGCCTCATGAAGTTCAGGAAGGTCCTGGACGGACGCTTCAGGGCCGACAACAGCAATAACCTTTCCTACCACATAAAGACGCCGGTTTCCGCAAAAGAGAACATCCCGCACCAGCTTAGATTGAAAGGGAAGTGGTCCCTGACCGACGACCACGACCTTTGCCTCACGCTGGACAAGCAGGGCCGGGAAACGTTCGGCGACAAGATCACTTTACGCGGCAATATACTGGACGTTAAGGAAAACTCACTTCTCTTCGCCGTTACAACGAAAACAAAGAAAAACACCCGCCTGACATACATACTGGAACTCGGCGGCACATGGAAAGCGGATAAAAACAACCGCTTATCCTTCCATATAAAGAAAGAAAAAGGAAAGTTCGACATTCTCACCTTTAAAGGCGCCTGGGATATAAATAAAGACCACCAGATCATATACAGGTACGAAAAAGCCGCGTTCGTAAGAAAAAAGAAAAAGCTCCATACATTGACGTTCAAAGGACACTGGAACGTCACCGAAAGGTCCCGCATATCGTATGAACTGAGAAGGGGGTCCGATTCCGCGTTCGATCTTAAAACAAGCGCCGGCATATTCAAAGGCGGTAATATTAAATACGAATTAGGGATAGGCCTGTCCGGCCGGCCAAAGCCCGTTAAGCGAACGGTAACGCTCTTCGGCAAATGGAAGCTTAAAAAGAACGTGGGGCTGGTCTTTGAAGTCGATTACAGGGGTAAAAAACCCTGCTTGATGGTCTTCGGCGCCGATGCCCGGCTCACGGATAAGGACACCGTTCTCTTCAAACTCAGAAGCGACATAGAGAACAGGGGCCTTGGCGTAGACCTGAAGCTGTCGCGTAAGATGCTTGAAGGAGACGGCGAAGCTTTTCTCCGTCTCCTGGGGTCAAAACAGCAATCATCCATCTACGCCGGAGCAGCCTGGAAATGGTAAAAAGTACCCTGGTCATCCCGCCCCGTCAGAAAATGAATTTCTAACGGGGCCCGGGCGACCCCGAGCAAAGGCCAGGACCTCAATTGTCATCCCGGGCGAGCGAAGCGAGAGGGGAGACCCCACCCATTGTCATCCCGGGCGAGGCCGTAAAATCCCGAGCGAAGCGAGAGGGGAGACCCCACCTATTGTCATCCCGGGCGAGGCCGTAAAATCCCGAGCGAAGCGAGAGGAAGGCCGAGACCCGGGATCTATTTAGTTTAAAACAACAATCCCTCTGGAACTCAGTCCACTCTTAGTGTAAAATACCCCTATGAAAAGCGGCAGCTTCTTTATAATCTTAATGGCGGCGTTCTCGGCAATGCTGGGCCTGGGGGCGATCTCACCGTTCCTTCCGGAGCTTGCGAAAGAGCACGGAGCCAATGGCTTCTGGCTGGGAATGATTTTTGCCGGCTTCGGTATATCCCGCAGCATCGTAGTGCCGATCGTAGGCAAGTATGCTGACGCTGTCGGCAGAAAAACCTTCGTCTCTGCGGGGCTATTTCTCTACACAATAATAGCTTTGACCTATCCAATGACAGATGACATCCTCACCCTCACAATAGTGCGTCTTGTCCACGGGCTTGCTGTCGGCATGATCATACCTGTTCTTATGGTCTATATCGGAGACTTCGCTGAAAAGGGACGGGCCGGGATATCTACAAGCTCGCTCAACATGATGTTCTATCTGGGTCTTGCTGCCGGACCCTTAGTAGGCGGCTACGTAGGCTATCATTACGGGTTTGATTCAGTTTTCTATTTGATGAGCTTACTTGGCGGCATCACATTTATCATAGTTATTTTTCTCCTGCCGGAATCAGCCCCTGTGGAAGAAGAAAAAAAAGAAGAGAAGGAGAAAATAACAGTCGCCTCCCTTTTAAAATATGATCTTATTAAAGTCGTTCTTGTTGCTGCTGTGCTTGTTACACTTATGACCGTCACCTTCATAGCATTCGTACCGTCGCTTGCCGACAAGATAAAAATGGACCCGAATCACATCGGCATTATATTATCTGTCGGCATATTATTTGCGGGGCTTTTGCAGATCCCTATGGGCCGGATCGCTGAAAAACTGGACAAGATCGGAAAAATGATCCAGATAGGCACGGGAACCTCAATATCAATGTTCTCTTTGTTCGTAATGCCTTTTTGTCCGGATTTTAGAGCTCTTCTATTAGCCGGCTCTATTCTGGGTCTGGGGATATCGATTTCAACATCGGCTCTTTTGAACATCTCAGTAGACATTGGGAAAAAGGCCGGGATGTCCATGTGGATGTCTATATATTATACCGCGATAAATGTGGGCGTCATCATAACCCCGCTTCTTGCCGGTATAATCATGGACCACCTCGGAATAGACGTAGTCTTTTATCTCTTTGGTCTTTTGGGCCTCTTTTTTGTTCTTGGGGGTGTGCATTATATTCGCAGTAGGGTTCTTGTATAGGATTGAACCTGTCATTCCCGCCCCGTTAGAGATTTAATTCTAACGGGGCCCGCGTAAGCGGGGATCTATGTCATTCCGGGCGAGTAAAGCACCCACTGTCATCCCGGGCGAGGCCAAAAGCCGAGACCCGGGATCTAAATAGTTTTTACGGGAAACGAACAGGAAAGGATAAGAATGACTAAATCATTACTCACTGTTGTCTTTGTTTTTACCTTAACTACACTAGCTTTCGCCGATTACGATGCGGGACTATCAGCGTATAAGCGTGGTGACTTCGCAACTGCTTCACGAGAATGGCGCCCATTAGCAGGGAAAGGCAATGCGAAAGCGCAAAACGCAATTGGTGTGATGTACGCAAAGGGCGAGGGATTTCCCCAAGACTACACCAAGGCAATTAAGTGGTATCGCAAGGCCGCCAAAGGAGGATATCTCGCTGCTATGCGCAACCTGGGAGGCATGTATGCAAGCGGCGAGGGCGTAACACAAAACCTCGGTGAAGCTTCAAAATGGTACCGCGCTGCAGCGGAGCAAGGAGATCACGCTGCTCGTCATAAAATCGCTCAATTTTATGCCGAAGGTAAAGGGGTGCCGCAAGACGACATTCAAGCGTATACATGGCTGCTTGTTCTCGATTGCAAACACCCCGGAACGCTAGAGCAACGTCAGGCGATCGCTGCAAGATTGACTGCCGAGCAAATTACAGCAGCCAAAAAGAACGCAGCTAAATGGAAAACGAAAAAGTAAAAAGAATTGGTTTTTAAGGGAAAATTTTTCTTGACAAAATACGACAAAAATTGTATAATTAACTAAGTTGATAAACTTAGTAATGTAAAGATTGAGGTGATTATGAGGATTTCGGCAAGATGTGATTATGCATGCAGGGCGCTCTTAGAGCTATCCTTACATTGGCCAAATGAAGCCCCGGTGCATATTCAACAAATATCGGAAAACCAGAAGATACCTGAACGCTACTTGGTTCAGATACTTATACAACTTAAAAGGCTCGGGCTGGTAACCAGCTCAAGAGGCAAAGAAGGAGGATATAATCTGGCCAAGTCCCCGGAAGATATACGACTTGGCGAAGTAATGAGGGATGTTAGCGGACCGCTTTTGCCCATAACAGAATCCGCCTTGAGTAATGGATCTGTGTTTTTAGGCATATGGAAAGAGGCTGAAGGAGTTATGGCAAATGTGTTGGACAAGGTATCTTTTGCTGATATATCGAGAAAGCTAAAGCATAAGAAAAAAGTTATTATGTACCAGATCTAAATATATTTTTTTGGGAGTATGTTTACTAAGTTGATAAACATAGTAATTTAAGGAGCTAATTGTGGAACATCCAAAGAGATCTTTAATAAAGTCCATAACATGGAGAGTTATAGCGGTCATAACAACAATGGCTGCTGTATATCTTTATAGCAAAGATTTAAAGGAATCTTTTGTAGTTGGTATAGGAGCAAACCTGGTTAAATTCTTTCTATACTATTGGCATGAAAGGTTGTGGGACAAAGTAAGGTTCGGGAGGCTGAAGCGACCCGAGTATCAAATCTAAAAAAGGAGGAACAAAAATGAGTACGCAAGAAACAAAGGAAGACTTGAAAACACTGGTGGACACACTGAATTTTAAAGAGAAGGTCGACAGATCGCTTGCCCTTATCGAAGCGGCTTACAAAATATACGGGGATGGGCTTGTCGTGGCTAATAGCCTTGGTAAAGATTCGGTTGTGGTGTGGGATCTTGTCAAAAGAGTGGACCCTAAAATAAGAGGGTTTATAGTCACAACTAGATTTAAACCTAAGGAAACTGTCCAGTTTATGCATGAGACGGTCGCGGAATATCCGGAGCTTAAAGTCTACAAAAATGATGTCGAGATACCCGATCGGCTTTACGAGACCGATCCGGATAAGTGTTGTGACCTTCTTAAGGTGGAGCCGGTTAAAAGAGCCGTTGAGGAAATGGGCGTTACCTGCTGGGTCACGGGATTAAGATGTACCGAAGGCCGTACGCGTACAGACTTCCAGGAAATAGAAGAAAGGGATGAGGGCCTTATAAAGCTTAATCCCATTCTCATATGGAAGGAAAGGGAAGTCTGGCAGTACCTTGCAGTGTACGGGGTAAAAGTGAATTCCTTGTATGCAGAAGGGTACCGGTCTTTAGGCTGTGCTCCTTGCAGCAAGATCACAAGTGATGATAATGAACGTGCCGGTCGCTGGATCGGAACCAGCAAGTGCGGCGGGGAATGCGGTATTCACACAAGACCCCTGAAAGCAGGCACGAATGGCAATGGTATTTGATCGCGGAGGACATCTATGAAGTATTTACCGGTTGCGGTAAACCTTAAATACCGGCGGACAGTTGTTGTCGGAGGCGGCAAGGTAGCGTTGCGTAAGATTCGGAATTTTCTTAACGCGGGCGCGTTTGTCCATGTTGTATCGCCCTCACTCGATAAAAAGGTCAAGGACCTGTATAAGAAGGGAAAGATAACGTGGACAAGGCGTGATGTACGAAAAGATGACATCAGTGACGCAGCCTTGATCGTTTCCGCAACAAATGACGAAAAAACGAACGAATACGTGAGCCAGTTAGCCCGGAAAAAGGGCATACCGGTTAACGTGGTGGACCAGCCGAAGATAAGTGATTTTATCTCACCGGCTGTTGTCCGTTCGAAAAAAGCGATCATTGCCGTGTACACTGACGGGAAAGATCCGGTCCTGTCGCGTGACATTAAGAATTTTTTAAAGGAGAAGTGGGATGAATTTCTTTTATTTAGGAATAGATCATAAAAGGGCGTCTCTTGATAAGAGAGAAGAAGCGTATCGCCAGCGGGGCGAAATAAATTTTTTCTGCCGGCATTCTTTGGCGGACGCGGCAGTCCTTTTTACCTGCAACAGGGTAGAGATCTATGGCGCCGCTGATAACAAGCTATCGGCAAGCCGAGAAATAAGCTTGCTCCGAGAAAGATTCCCGGGTCTTTTTGGGGCGGCTTACGTGAAAGATAACACTATCGGAACTTTGCGGCATGCCCTCCGTCTTGCAAGCGGACTCCAGTCCCAGCTTGTCGGAGAAAGCGAGATCTTGAAGCAGCTTTCTTCCTGGCTAATACGGGAATTAGGATCGTCCCATCTGGGAAGCTTTTGGGGCGAAGTCATCTCGGCTGCGGAATGGATCAGGGCAAGATCAGGACTGGATAGGGATAGTTCCAATATTGCCGATATAATTCTTGATGATCTCGGCGCAAAGAAAAGAATAGTCGTGATCGGAACGGGAAAGATCGCTGCTCTTTTTGCCAAAAGCAAAATTAAAGGAGTAGAGGTAATATTTGTATCCCGAAAAAAACACAAACGGGCAAGACGGCTCGCTAAAAAGACCGGAGGAGCGGCAGCTTTAATGAATGATCTGCAAAACGTGGTTCTTGAAGCGGATGCGCTTATAAGCGCAACATCGAGCCCGCATTATGTAATCGGCCGCGATCAGATACTTGAAATAATGAGAAAAAGGCAAAAAGATCTTCATGTATTTGATCTTGCCGTCCCCAGGGATATTGAGCCGGGCGCGCGAAGCGTCCCGGGCGTTGTTGCAAATGATCTTGATGACCTGACGGCGAATTTTGATAAGCAAAATATCAGGTTATTACCACGGATCAAAAAGGCGGAATTATTGATCGAGTGGAAGATCAAGATGTTCCAAAAGGAGTTGTGGAAAGATGCGTTTAAAAGTTGGTACAAGACCCAGCCCGCTGGCATTAAAGCAGGTTGAGGAAATACAGAAAAAAATGCCGGATATCGAACTTTATCCTGCCGTTATACAGACGAAGGGGGATAAAGACAAGATAACGCCGCTTACGCTCATGGAAAACAGTGATTTTTTCACTCGTGAGATAGAACAGGCCCTACTGAAGGGTGAGATCGATATTGCCGTGCACAGCGCCAAGGACCTGGAAGAGAATATGCCGGAAGGGCTTACTATAGCGGCCGTGACAAGATCGATCGCTAGACATGATGTCCTGGTCTCAAAAGAGGGTTATATGCTTTATGATCTCCCGAAAAAGGCGGCTGTCGGTACCAGCAGCAGAAACAGAAAAGAGGGGATTCTTAAATACCGCAACGATCTTATTGTTAAAGACATAAGAGGCAATATCGATGAAAGGCTTGCCCAGCTGGATGGAGGCGATTTTGATGCTGTTATCATGGCTCAGACGGCTCTTATACGGCTGGGATATTTTGAAAGAAACGCCCGGGTAATACCTTTTTACATAATAGAGCCGCATCCCTTGCAGGGAAGTCTGGCCGTGCAGGTACATAAAGAGAGAAAGGATCTCATAGAGATATTCAGGGGGATCGATGGAAAATAAAAAAGGAAAAGTATATATAGTCGGAGCAGGTCCGGGCGATCCGGAACTGATAAGCGTAAAGGGGCTCAAGATCCTGAAAAGGGCGGACTGCGTCCTTTATGACTTTCTTTCCGCTCCGGAACTCTTGGGGTATGCCAAGAAATCGAGTGAGAAAATATGTGTTGGAAAGAAGGACGGCCTGCACCTCAAAGAGCAGGAAGAAATAAACCGTCTTCTATATGATAAGGCATCAGTCCATAAAACCGTTATCCGGCTTAAAGGCGGAGATCCTTTTATATTCAGCAGGGGCTCGGAAGAGGCGAAATACTTAAAAAGTAAGGGCATTAAAGTTGAGATTATTCCCGGCATAACTTCGGCTTTTGCGGGTCCTTTGAATTTCGGCATACCTTTAACGGTTAAAAATAAGATCCAGTCAGTGGCGGTGATCACGGGCAGAAAAAAGGACCTCAACGCTGACATTGAAGCGCCGAGCTGCGGCACGCTCGTATACCTCATGGCCGTGGCAAACATTGCTAATGTGGTAAAGGCTTTGCTGAAAAGCGGAAGAAACAAAGAAACTCCATGCGCTTTTATTGAAAAGGCAACACGTAAAGATGAACACATAACCCTGGCTACGATCGGCACGATCGAGGAAGTAGCTAAAGAAGCAGGCGTTAAGCCTCCGGCAATCTTAATAGTCGGAGAGGCAGTTAGTTATATAGAGGATAAGAAAAATGAACATTAAACTTGATGAACTAATATATCCTGTTTTTGTGAAAAGAGGAGAGGGTCTGCGCGAAGAGATCCCTTTGATGCCGGGATCGTTCAGGCTGTCCCCGGACGTTCTTCTTAAGGAAGTAAAAGATCTGGTTGATCTGGAACTGAAAAGCTTTCTTATTTTCGGCGTTCCGGATGAAAAGACCTGGCATGGCACTACCGCTTATAACAGAAACGGCATCGTCACGGAAGCCGTAAAATTGCTTAAGTCGAAACTCCCGGATATTACGATCTTTACCGATGTTTGTTTATGCGCTTATACTTCGCACGGCCATTGCGGGATAGTCAAGAAGGGAGAAGAAAAAATCGACCTTAAAGAAACTCTCATTGCTCTTTCGGAAATGGCGCTGGCGCATGCCGAAGCAGGGGCAGATTATGTTGCGCCATCCGCTATGGCTAAAGGGCAGGTAGACGCAATAAGAAAAGCGTTGGATGTGTGCGGATATAAAAACACAAAGATCATGGCTTATTCGGCGAAATTCGCTTCTAATGCCTATGGGCCGTTTCGGAATGTCGCTGATTCCGCTCCGAGATTCGGGGATAGAAGGGGATATCAACTGGATTATTCACAAAAAGAAGAAGCCCTAAAGAGAATAGAAAAGGATATCACGGAAGGCGCTGACATCGTAATGATAAAACCCGCTATGTGGTACCTGGATATGGTGAACGAGGTAAAAAATAAAATTAAGCACCCTCTTGCCGTTTATAACGTAAGCGGTGAATACGCGGTCGTTAAAGAAGGGGCAAAGTTAGGACTATGGGAAGAAAAAAAAATAGTAAACGAACTTCTTTCGTCCATGAAAAGATCCGGAGCGGACCTTATTATTACTTATCATGCTAAGGATATTGCAAGGTGGCTAAAATGAAAAAACTAATTACACGCGCGAAGAAACACCTGGTGGGAGGGGTAAACAGCCCCGTGCGGTCATTTAATTATGTCGGCGGAAGCCCCATCCTTATAGACAGAGGAAAAGCCTCAAGGCTTTACGACCTGGACGGTAACTCCTACATTGATTATGTCCTTTCTTTCGGGGCCCTTTTGCTCGGGCATGCCCATCCTCGGGTCATTAAGGACACGAAAAGAGTTTTACGAAAAGGGGCAAGTTTCGGTGCAACAACAAAAGTTGAAGTTGAACTCGCCGGGTTTATTAAAAAAGCTATTCCCGCGATAAAAAAAATACGTTTTGTAAATTCCGGAACAGAAGCCGTAATGGGCGCTGTCAGGCTGGCAAGAGGGTATACCTCAAGAGAAAAAATAATAAAATTCGCTAACTCCTATCATGGACATGCTGACTATCTTTTGGCCAAAAGTGGTTCCGGGCTGGCTTCCTTAAGCATGCCCATTAGCAAGGGCGTGCCGGCTGACTTTATAAAACATACGATAATTTCGAACTACGGGGATAAAGAAAATATAGACCGGATCTTCAAAAAGCATGGACAAGATATCGCGGCTGTAATAGTTGAGCCGGCAGGCGGAAATTACGGGGTCATTCCGCCGGACAAAGATTTCTTGAAATACTTAAGAAAAATTACAAAAAAATACGGTACGGTGTTGATCTTTGACGAGGTTATAACGGCCTTTAGGTCTTCATATGGTTCTTTGGGAGATAAGCTCGGAATAAAACCGGACCTTTTGTGCCTGGGAAAGATCATTGGAGGCGGCCTTCCGGTAGGCGCCTACGGGGGAACGGAAAAGATCATGAATCACCTGGCTCCCGTGGGGGAGGTGTATCAGGCTTCTACGTTCGCGGGGAATCCTGTTGTTATGCAGGCAGGACTTACAACTTTACGGATTTTATCCCGGTTAAAGAATGAATATAAGGCACTGATAAATACGACAAAAGACTTAAGTGAAGCTACACGGAAAGAAGCAGAGAAAAACGGCATAGATCTGGAAGTCTCTTATTACGGCACAATGTTCAGCTTTAAATTCGGAAAGAAGAGCCAATTTAAAAACTTCTTTTGGAAATTGATATCTGAAGGAATATATATCGCTCCTTCGGAATATGAGGCGAACTTTGTTTCTTTTGTCCATACTGAAAAGGATATCGACAGAACCAAAAAGGCAATAAAGAGGGCATTATGAAAAAGCAAGAAATAGACTACGATACACTGAGGAAACGTGGCTTTCTAAGATCCCGGGAAGAGGGGTATTTTACGCTACGGACAAGAATGCCTGCCGGAAATTATAACGGCGATCATTTATCGAAACTCTCTGAGATAGCAAAAAGATTCGGTAAAGGCATAGTTCATCTGACGGTACGCCAGGGGATAGAGGTGCCTTATATACGCTTTGATGACATAGAGAATGTCGAAAAAGAGGTAAAAAAGGCAAACATTCTCCCGGGGGCTTCCGGCGCGAGGCTAAGGGCAACAACCTGCTGCCCCGGAAATAACTGGTGTAAAAAAGGCCTTATAAATACATTTTCTCTTTTTGACAGGATCGAAAATGAGCTTGGCATAAAGTGCGGAACGGACCTTCCGCACAAATTCAAGATAGCTATCTCCGGATGCCCGAATACTTGTACGCGGGCTCAGAGTTCCGAGATCGGCGTGCATGGAGAGGTTGATCTGTCCCATCCTCAAAAGCGCATAGGGTATCGTGTATACTTAGGAGGCTGCGGCGGGAGGGTCCCGCGCGCGGGCTTCAAGCTTGATAAAGTTTATACTGAAAAGGAGGTTTTATCTTTAATCGAAAATGTGGTAAACTTCTATAAGAATAACGCTAAACCAAGGCAAAGATTAGCCCTGCTTATTGAAGGGATAGGGAAAGAAAATTTTCTAAAAGCTATAGGTGAACATATCAAAGGAGGAGAAAATGACAAAAACTCTTGAGCCTATTTTGAAAAAGCACCCGTTCTTTAAAGACCTGGAACAGGAATACCTTGATTTTATCGCCGGTTGCGCTTCTAATGTGGTGTTTAAAGAGGGGGAGATCATCATGAAGGAAAACGAACCGGCGGATAAATTTTATCTTATCCGGGAGGGTATGGTAGCAATTGAAATAACCCGCTCGATTACAATACAGACCCTTGAGGGTGGTGACATACTTGGTTGGTCATGGCTTATTCCGCCATACCGCTATAGATTTACCTGTCGGGTTGTTGAAAACGTTCGTGCGATAGCATTAGACGGAAAGTGCTTAAGAGAGAAGTGCGAAAAAAACCATGACTTGGGATACGAACTACTTAAAAGGCTTACTGGTGTTTTTACCCAGCGTCTCGAAGCAACCAGAAAACAGATCATATCACTCACAACGTAAAAAACATAATTATTCCATAGCGATATTGCATATGTCCGGTTCATGGTGTATGTTTTTTACTATATTTACTATACTGTATGGGGGCTAAATAACTATCATTATGATACTCCGACACGCTGCGTTTATTATTTTATTTTCAGCAATTGTCTTGCAGAGCGCTCTTGCGGCTGAGCAAAAAACGCAAAGCCTGGACCTTTTGATCGAAGAAGCGCTTGCAAACAATCCCCGTGTGCATTCAGTCCTCAACGAATGGGAGGCGGCCGAGGAAAAAACAAAACAGGTCGCGGTCTTTCCTGACCCGATAGCTAAATACACCTATATAGGGGAACCTGTAGAAACTAAAATCGGTCCGCAGGAACGCAAGTACGGCCTCTCCCAAAAGATCCCGTTCCCCGTCAAGCTCGGTCTTAAAACGACCGCGCAGGCAAAGCACGCCGACATGCTTAACCAGAAATACGAAGCCGCTAAGCGGGAAGTCATAAAGAACGTCAAGCTCGTCTATTACGACTTGTCCTGGACAGACAAGGCCGTACAAGTTACAAGGGAAGAAAAAACCATCCTTGAAGGCCTTGAAACGGTAGCCAGAAGAAAATATGAATCAAATCGCACGCCACAGCAGGACGTCATAAAAGCTCAGGTCGAGATCACAAAGCTTATAAATGAACTTCTTATCTTAAGACGCAACAGAAAGACCCTGAAAGCGAAAATGAACAGCATACTCAACAGACAAGAAGACCTTCCGATAAGAACAGTTTCCGATATTTCAGCAGAACCCTTTACTCAAAAGCTGGATGACTTGCGCGAGATGGCGCGCACTTCCAGGCAGGAACTCCTGACTGCAGAGCTCGGCGTCGAAAAGGCAAAGTATGAAAGGTCGCTTGCGGAATTCGATTTTGTCCCGGATGTAACGCTCGGTTTCGACTACATACGGGTAGGCGACGGATACACGAACCTATCGAACGACGGCAACGACGCCTGGATGGGCACACTGGCGATAAACGTTCCCATATGGGCTGACAAGGTGGGCGCGCACCTGAAAGAGAAGAAAGCCGCCGTAAAAGCAAGCATACTAAATTACGAAGACGTAAAGAACAAAGTTGTTTTTAATGTCGAGGATCTTTATTTTAAGATCACCACTTACTGGGAAACTATCCTTCTATATGAGAATGCGCTCGTCCCCCAGGCAGAGCAATCTTTTAACGCCGCAAGAACAGGTTACGAGACAGGCAGGGTTGATTTTCTGAACTGGCTTGATTCGGAGAGGATGCTCTTAAGAACAAGACTCGCCTATTACAGGGCAATAACGGATTATCTGAAATCTATCGCCCTTCTCGAAAGAGCGGTAGGGCAGGATCTTTAGCTTTTCTTGAGGTGTATCATGGAGGAAAAATGTCAAAAAATAAAATAACCATATTAGGCGTTATAATAGTGATTGTTATCATCGCCGGGGTTACATTCAACCTTGCCGGAAGGGGCAAGAAAGAGCAAAAAGTCGAAGTAGAAAAAGCCTACTACGGATGTGGCGTGGACACAGAAGGTAAATGTCCTCATTGCGACCTTGGCGAACCCAGCGCGAAATGTATCTGCGGCGAGCATTCCTTCGTAATGGCAGAACATAAGATGAGCTGTCCGGTGTGCGGCGAACCTTTAAAAAAACTCACCCAGCAAGAGGTCGACAAACTCAAGGGCGTAGTAAGTAGAGTCAAAATAAAGGGCGAGCAGGTCAAACTGGCCGGCGTCAGGACGGAACCCGTGCGCAGGCTTCACCTCTACAAACAAATACGCACAGTGGGCAAGGTTGCTTACGACCCGGACCTGGCAATAACCGAGGAAGAATTTATTTCAGCATTAAAAGTCGCAGACAAGATGAAAGAGGGGATAAACGTTGAGGTGAAAGAAAGAGCGCTTAGCCTTGCCGAGTCTTCAAGGAGAAAACTCCGCCTTTTGGGCCTCAGCAAAGAACAGATCGATGAGCTTGCCCGGACAAGAAAAGTACATACAAGTTACATCCTTCCAGAAGAGAAGATGTGGATATACGGCGAGGTCTATGAATATGAGCTGGGATGGGTAAAACCCGGAGAGAAGGTCAAAGTAACAACTGCCAGCCTTCCGGGAGAAGAATTTCAAAGCGTTATATCAAGCGTTAACCCCGTCCTTGACCCGAAAACACGTTCGGTGACCTTCAGGGTCGAAGTAGACAACCCTGGCCTGAAACTACGGCCTGAAATGTATGTGGATATAATTGTCATGAGCATGTATGTCTCTCCTGACGGAAAACATATGGTCCTTGCCATACCCAAAACAGCCGTTCTTGATACGGGCACGCGCAGGATAGTCTGGGTTGACGCAGGAGGCGGAGAATACGAGGGGCGAACCGTCGAGATCGGCCCAGAGGCAGTTGCCACGGTGAGCGGGAAGCAAATTAAGGCATATCCTCTCCTCAAAGGCCTTAGAGAAGGCGAACAGGTAGTCACAAAAGCCAATTTCCTTATAGATTCGCAGAGCCAGATCTCAGGCGCAGCAGGTGCCGCTTATGGCGGCGCCTTAGAAGGCGAGAAGACCAAAGCACCGCCAATTCATCAGCATTAACTTTTCTTACTTATTATTCCCGCGAAAGCGGGAATGACAAAATGGAACATTATGATCGACAAAATCATCGAAGCAAGCCTTAAGAACAGGTTTCTCATCATTTTCGCATTTATCCTTATTGTTTTCTGGGGATGGACGGCGATGCAAAATACACCTGTCGACGCCATTCCCGACATCGGCGAGCTTCAGGTCCTCATATATGTTGACTGGCCGGGTAGAAGTCCAAAAGACGTAGAAGACCAGGTAACATATCCCCTGACCACCGGCCTTATGGGCACTCCCAAGGTAAAAGTTGTCCGTTCCACCTCGGCTTTCGGTTTTGGTCTGGTCAATATGATCTTCGAGGAAGGAACCGATTACTATTGGGCGCGCACCCGGGTACTTGAAAGACTCGACCTCGCGAAAAAGGATATACCCAAAGACGCAGAGGTCACCCTGGGTCCGGACGCCACGGCCCTGGGGCAGATATTCTGGTACACAGTCGAAGGGGAAGGATACGACCCGGCGAAACTGCGCTCAATACAGGACTGGTACATCCGCTACCAGCTGACCGCCGTCGAAGGCGTCTCAGAGGTCGCTTCGGTCGGCGGTTACGTAAAACAGTACCAGGTAGATGTGGATCCCAACAAACTCATTGCTCACGACATCCAGCTCCACCAGATGATCGGCGCCATCCAGAAGTCCAACATAGACGTAGGGGCCAAGGTGTTCGAGGAAGGCGGTGCCGAATTCATCGTCCGCGGAGTGGGTTTTATAAAGAGCATCTCCAACATCGAGAATATCGTGATAGGAGCAAGGGAAGGCGTTCCTATCTACGTGAAAAACGTAGCCACCGTGACGGTAGGGCCCGAATTTCGAAGAGGCGCTCTTGACAAGGAAGGCAAAGAAGCCGTCGGCGGCGTCGTTCTCATGCGCTACGGTGAAAACCCCCTTAAAGTCATCGAACGAGTGAAGGAAAAGATAAGGAAACTGTCCACGGGCTTGCCGCCGGGGGTCAGTATAGTCCCGTTCTATGACCGGACCGGACTCATTATGCGCTCGATCGATACCTTGAGGACCACACTCATCCTTGAGGTCATCGTAACGATATTTGTGATAGCCATATTTCTCCTGCACTTCCGGGGAAGTTTGATCATATCTATCGTCTTGCCGATAGGCGTCCTGATCGCCTTTATCCTTATGCGCTTCACAAACGTGATAGCGAACATAATGTCCCTGGGCGGAATCGCCATAAGTATAGGCGTTATGGTAGGAGCCGGCTGTGTCATTGTCGAGAACATCTACAGATGTCTTGCCTTAAAACAAAAAGAGAAGGGAGGGATCCTCTCTTCCCAGGAAAGGCTCGGCACCTGCATAGAAAGCTCCCAGGAGATGGGAAGACCCGTATTCTTCGCTCTGATGACTACGATCATAGGATTTATTCCTGTTTTTGTCCTGACCGGCCAGGCCGGTAAGCTTTTCAGGCCCCTTGCTTTCACCAAGACCTACGCGATGGTAGGGGCGACCATGATCTCTCTTGTGCTCCTTCCGACACTTGCGTATTACCTCTTAAGAGGAAAACTCCGGCTCGTCGAGGAAAACAGGACGGCACAGCTTTTGAACAGATGGTACAAGCCCTTCCTTGATGGGGCGCTGCGGAACAAAAGAATCGTAATAATAATCTCTATTGGCGTATTGATCACCGGCTTGATCTGCGGCTCGCTTATGAAACAGGAATTCATGCCGCCCCTCGATGAGGGAGATCTTTTATTTATGCCCGTCCTTCTTCCGGGAGCTTCGCTGACACAGGTTATGGAAGTCATGAGGACGCAGGATGAGATCATAAAGAACAAGTTTCCAAAAGAGGTGGAATGGGTCGTGGGCAAACTCGGCCGGGCTGAAACCGCGACCGACCCGGCGCCGGTCACCATGATAGAGACAATAATCCACCTCAAAGACAAAAAGTTCTGGAGCAGGGGCATGACGCGCGAAAAACTTATCCGCCAGATCCAGGACAAGACCATGATGCCGGGCGTAAGCCCCATCATGACACAGCCCATCCGAAACAGGATCGACATGCTGGCTACGGGCATCCAGACCCCTGTCGGCATTAAGGTGTTCGGAGACGATCTCGGTAAGATCGTTGGAATAGCTACTCAGATAGAGAAAATTGTAAGCAATGTAAAGGGTGCCGTAAGCCCATATGCCGAACGGACCTCGGAAAGACCGTATTTCGAGATCGAAATAGACAGGGAACAAGCAGCTCGGCACGGCATAAAAATAGGGGACGTGCAGCATATAATCATGACGGCAATAGGCGGCATGAACCTTACAACGACGGTAGAGGGAAGGGAACGCTATCCGGTCCGCTTAAGATACATGAGGGAACTAAGGGACAGCCCCGAGGCCCTGAAAAGGATATTCGTTCCAACTTCCTCGGGAGAGCATATCCCGCTGGCGCAGATCGCCCAATTAAAGAAAGTTCCCGGACCCGCGGTCATAAACTCGGAAAACACGCTTATGTACGCGCGTGTGTTCGTCAACGTAAATCAGGACGTAGTAGGACTCGTTGATTTCGTGAAAAATGCCCAGAAAGCGGTAGATGAAAAGACAAAAAGCGGCGAACTAAAACTCCCTCCGGGTTATTACATTTCCTGGTCCGGTCAATTCGAATCCGAGCTGGAATCCAGAAAACGTCTTTTGCCTTCACTCATCATAGCCCTTGCCATAATCCTGCTTCTTCTTTACATGGCATTCAAAAACTTCGGTTCGGTCTTTATTCTCGCTACCGGTCTTCCTGTCTCGCTGATGGGAGGGGTAATACTCCTCTTTATTCTGGGCTTCAAGTTTTCCACCGCCGTGTGGGTAGGATTTATCGCGCTGTTCGGTGTTGCAACCGACAATGCGGTCGTCCTGCTTTCAACGTTTGACAATTTGTTTAAGAAAAAAACCCCGAGAACAGTCGAAGACGTCCGGCAAACTGTAATTGAAGGCGGCTTGCAGAAAGTAAGACCGATAATGATGACTGCTGCGGCAACAGTGCTGGCCCTGATTCCTATTCTGCTTTCAACGGGCAGCGGTTCCGAGATCATGAAACCCATGGCATCACCTACAATTGGAGGACTGGTAACAGCAACTTTATCAAATCTTATCCTCGTTCCTGTCTTATATTGCTGGATAAAAGAAAGATCCCTCCGTCAATTGGGGAACCGATGAATTTTATTAGAAAACATTTTTTAATAGTAAGCGCTTTTTTAGGGGCTGTATTCGGCTATGTGTTCCTTCATCCTTTTGGAATGGTGGTGCATGCGTTTTTCCATTTACACAAAGATGAGGGATATTTGCACCTTCACTGGGATGAAATTCTAGCTACCTTTGTAAAAGCTTTTGAGTCGTCACACTTACTACCAGCCCTTTCGTATGTTGTCCTTTCCGGGATGATAGGATTTCTTTTCGGCAAAATTATAATTGCACATAGAACCATTAACGAACAACTCCAAGCGTTTTCCAGGATCGGCATAAACGCATCCGGCATCGCCCATGACATGAGCAGTCCTCTCGCCAGTTTGAGGGCATGTGTTTACTCACTCGAGAAAGCTGGCAAATTAAGCCAAATGGGTGCTTGCGAGAAAATGGCAGAAGAAGCAGCGCGCATTTCAAAAATGATAACAGATATTAGGATAATCGTGCAAGGCGGAAAAACAATTGAATTGTCAAAGACTCCGACTAACCTCAAATCTTTTTTGGAAGATGTCGTTTCTCAAACAGATTTCCAACACGAAATAAAGATTGATTCGACACTTGAAGAAGAAGTTTCAATAGACAAGGATTATTTTGATAGAGTCCTCTGGAATTTGATCAAGAACGCAGATGAAGCATTGGAAGGGATTGCGGACGGAAGAATAGAAATATCAGCGGAAGGGACAGATAATTCAGCTCTTATTTGCGTCAGCGATAACGGCCCGGGCATACCGCAAAAAGCATTGAAACACGTTTTCGAGTTAGGCCAGATCTTCGGAAAAAGAGGCGGATCCGGCATTGGATTATATAATTGCAAGAAAATTACAGAAGCCCACGGAGGCAAGATCTGGCTCAACTCAAAGGCTAATAAAGGCACGAAAGCTTATATCAAAATTCCAAAAAACCCTTGAGCGTTTCGAAGGGTAGGGGAGATTCTGGTTTTTAAAGGGTTGAAGGGAGAATATGAAAAAATGCTCAAAATGTGAAAAAGCTTATGTGGAGCCTGAACAGGATATCGGGGAATACGGCTCTTTGTTTAAAAGGTTTTTTTCTTTTCTCATAGATTCCATAATGCTCGGAATGGTTTTCTTTCTGGCATTTCACCGCTTCATATTTTCATTCCTCAGTAAAGTAGATGTAAGCGGTCCGAATGCCGCAAGGGGATTTTTTATAATCAGTACAGTCCTTTGTCTGGCATTTGCAATCATTATGTTGTTTTATGGAACTTTTTTTATCGGAAAGTACGGCAGCACCTTGGGGCAAAAGCTTTGCAAATTAAAGGTTTTGACCGCAGTCGGCGGGGAGCTTGGATACAAAAAAGCATTTTTAAGAGGCTTGGCTTTTCTGGTTTATTACTTACCTTATATTACAATGATATTCGCGATTTTTGCCGTAAATGACAAGAAAAAACAGGCAATACACGATAAAATGTGCCGGACAATAGTTGTAAATGTTTAAATGAATAGGGACGGTTCCTAAATTAATCCCAGAGCCGTCCCTATTTGTGTGTCCAGACCCGTCCCTGAATATTCACACCTGGTGTAAACTCGCCCTTATATTTATTATGTAAACTAAACAAAAGTAAGATATTTTTTCTGGCTAAGGCCTTATTACAGGGTAAACTTTAAGTAGATATATCGTAATCTGAATGAAAAAAAAAGGGGTTAGCCATGAACAGAAAATTCGTAGTTTTTCCATTAATAGTATTGTTTCTGATCTTTAGTTGTGTGCCGCAGATAGCACAGGCTGATAGCGACAAGACGAAAGGAGGGTATCACAAGGGACTCGATGAAAAGGTTTTTTATAAAGCAAAAATCATGCTTAAAAACCAGGATGAATTAGAGCTTTCGGACAAGCAAATAGATAAAATAAAAGGATTAAAAGTCGCGGCAAAAAAAGAATTGATAATGAGAAATGCCGAAATTGAATTAATTAAAGTTGATCTACAAGCAAAATTATACGAAGACAAAGTTGATGTGCCGGGGATGAACAAACTAATAGATGAAAAGTATAAACTGAAAAATGCTAAAGCAAAGTATTTAGTAAAAACGTATGCGGACTTGAAGAATGTGCTTACAGAAAAGCAAATGAAAGAATTTAAAACGCTTTGCCATAAAGCCTATAAAAAATAAAAAAATTATATCTAACCTGTCCGTGGCGCCAGGAAAGATCAATAAATATCGTACTCCAGCAGTCGACACTCGATATCACCGTTATAAAATGGAATGCGTTTTTTTGCGTGTAGGCCTACTTTTTTGGAAAGATCAAAATTGCCGGTAAAGATATATCCGGTATATCCGTTGCATTTTTTCTTGAAAAAATCACCTATCTCCTTATAGGTATTGGCTAATTTCGACTCGGCACCCATGCGTTCGCCGTACTCGGGATTAAGCATTACCATTCCTTTTCCGGCGGGTATATCCGTATCCCGGAAGTCGCATACCTTGAACTCTATAAGATGGTCCACCCCGGCCGTTTTCGCATTCTTCATAGCGGCGTCAATGGCTTTATTGCTTATATCTGTCGCGATTATCCTGAAGTCCGTTTTCTTTCTGGCCAGGTTAAGTGTCTCTTTTCTTAAGGCCTGCCAGCGTTCACTATCGAAGTCCTTTAAATGCTTAAGCGCGTAATTACTCCGCAGAAGGCCCGGAGCCTTGTTGAGCGCGATCAGGGCGGCCTCTATGGCCAAAGTCCCGCTCCCGCACATGGGATTAATAAAGTGGCTATTTCCGGTATATCCGGCGGCGAGAATAACGGCGCTTGCCAGCGTTTCCTGCATAGGTGCCTCAAGGGGTATTTTTCTATATCCCCTGTCAGCCAGTTTCGTGCCGGATGTGTTAATATATATCCAGGCTTTCTTATTCTTCCAGTATAGATTTATCACGATGTTTTTCCTGTCAGGGCCCGCGTTGGGACGTTTACCTGTTATTTTGATCATCCGGTCGACGATGGCGTCTTTAAGTTTCTGGTTAGCGAACATTGAGTTTTTTATGGTCGGATTATCTACTTGTGAAACGACCGAAATATATTCATCCGGCGGAATGATATTTTCCCATTCGACCTGGTAAGCTTCGCCATACAGGTCATCAGAGTTCACGCACTTGAATTCTTCCAGAAGAAAAAGAACGTTATAAGCCGTGCGGAGCTCAATGTTGAGCTTATAAGTTTCAAGAAACTGCGCCGTGATCACAACGCCGGTATCGTGCGATGATTCTATGGAGTAGCCGAGAGATCCTACTTCCGCTTCCAGAAAAGGGCTGATCCCACGCGCGCAGGTGATCAGTATTTTATTTGTACGATTAAGGTCCATACGTGCTTCAAAGTATAGCGCACTTCGTGATCGATTTTCAATAGGAATCTATGGTAGAATAGGGGACCGGTGTGAACTGTCATCCCGGGCGAAAGCCAAGGTCTAAATTGTCACCCCGGGCGAAAGCCAAGGTCTAAATTGTCACCCCGGGCGAAGACCCGGGATCAAATAATTTAAGAAAGGAATAAGAAACATGAATGAAATAAGAACGAAAGCTATTGATAGCATTGAAAAGAAAATGGACCAGATGAACGCGGACGAACTCAGGTACCAGGTCCTTAAGGGCGCGAAAAACTTTAAGAGTTCATGGATAGGTCTGGGGCAGATCCTTTACACAGTATGGAAAGATAAACTATATAAAGATTGGGGTTTTACCGAATTTGAAAGCTACGTGTCCAAAGAAATAGGCATACGCAAAGGGACTGCATTCAAACTTTTAAGGTCTTATTCTTTTCTGGAAAAGGATAGCCCGCGCTATCTCACGAAGGATTATAGCGAGGGCGCCGAAGCCAGGGAAGTTCCCACATATGAAGCAGTAGATGTTTTGAGAAAAGCCAGCAATAATAAAAAACTGGATAGGGAAGATTACGCTAAAGTAAAAAAATACGTCCTTGAAAGCGGCAAAGATGCCGGCGAGGTAAAAAAAGACCTAACCCAGATGATCAAACAGCAGGAGGAGCTCGATCCGGCTGAAGAAAGGAAAAAGAAAAGAACCCTTGTCCTTAAGAGATTCGTAGGTGTTTTAAAGTCCATTCGTAATGAAATAAAAGTTTCCCGTGTATTACCCGAAAAAGTTGTAAAAGACATTGATAAGCTTATAAGCGAGCTTGAAAACGAAATAGAATAATAAAAATAACCAAAGGAGGTCTTTTATGAACGCAACACTGTTCATCGCCAAAATGTTCGGTCTTTACATCATTATTATGACTTCAATCATGCTGCTTAGGCGGGGTCTCTTCCAAAAATTCATGGAAGACTTTTCCAAGAACTATGCGGTAGTTTTTTTAACGGGCATATTTACACTTTTTTTCGGTCTAGCTATAATCTTAACTCATAACATTTGGGTTATGAACTGGACAGTAATTATTACGATCTTTGGCTGGCTCGCGCTGATTAAAGGCATATGGTTCCTTGCTTTTCCGGATTCATTAAGTAAATTCACTGACTTTTATACTGAAGCGAAGGTCTTTCCTGTAGTTCATGCAGTAGTGGGGCTCCTCTTTGGTATATATCTTACTTATATGGGGTTTTTTGCAGGATAGGGGATAGATAAAAAGGAGGAGTTAATATGTCAAATATCATACAAGGAACTAAAGGATGGTTCCTGGGCGCGGGGATCATATTGATCTTTCTCGGTGCGGCGGCTATAGCAGTGCCGTTAGCTGCCTCTGTCGCTATTGAGGTTCTCTTCGGGTGGATCTTTGTACTAAGCGGCGTTGTTACTATTCTTCATTCGTTCCGCGCGTTAAGTTCCGGCAAATGTATCCTGAGACTTCTCAGCGGGATACTTTATCTCGCAATCGGTATCATGTTCCTGAGGTATCCGCTGGAGGGCGTGCTTACGCTGACACTACTCTTAGCCATTCTCTTTATGTTCGAAGGAGTAACAAAGATTGCCATCGCAGTACAGCTCCGGCCGAGGCCGAACTGGGGATGGATGCTTGCCAGCGGTACCGCGGCGCTTATACTGGCCGCTATTATTTTATCCGGGTACCCCGGCAACGTAGCATGGATACTCGGCCTGCTTGTAGGGATAAACCTGATATTCAGTGGCTGGACGATGTTAATGCTCTCAGCTGTTCCGAATACCACATAAAGCCAGCTTTGCTGGGTGAGTAGGATAGGGGGAGTTTTTGGTTTTTAAGGAAAAGGAGTTTTTGATGCACAGCCTGTTTCCCCGCGCAATTCTTGCACCTTTATCGGGGATAAGTTCTTTACCCTTTCGCACGCTTAATAGGAACGCTGGGTGCAAATTTGCTTTCCTGGAAATGCTGAACGCTCGCTCTTTAAGCTATACAAGTAAAAAAACCCTCCAGATGATGCTTACCAATAAACATGACCGTCCTTTAGGCGTACAGCTCTTAGGAAAAGACGCTTACTACATATCAAAAGCATTAGAAAAATTAAAAGACTACTCTTATGATATCTTGGATTTTAATGCTGCTTGCCCTCAGAAAAAAGTAACCAGTAATGGCAAAGGAGCAGCTCTCCTTAAATGCCCCAAAAAATTGCAAAAACTATTGACCCTTATCGTTAAAGAAGTAACCGTTCCGGTAACTGCTAAATTACGGCTTGGCTGGGACAACGAAAAAAATGTTGTCGATATAGCAAAATATGCTCAAGACGCAGGTGTTAAGGCTGTTTGCGTGCACGGTAGAACCCGGACACAGGGATATCGAAGCCCAGTCAACTACTCGGCAATAAAAAAAGTAAAAGCCGCCCTTAATATTCCGGTTATTGGTAGCGGTGATATCTGGTCGGCTCAAATGGCTAAAAAAATGTTTGATGAAACCGGTTGCGATGCAATTACAGTAGCCCGGGGAGCTTTGGGTAATCCCTGGATATTTAATGAACTTGACAAATTTTTCGCCACAGGAAAAGTCGTATCCAGGCCGACTATAAAGGAAGTTGCACAGATGATGAAGCGTCACCTGAATTTATGTCTAGATTTCTATGGCGAAAAGGCAGGTGCTATGCAATTTCGCAAATTTTATATCTGGTACACTCGTGGGTTTTTAAAAACCAAACCCCTGAGAGTTAATGTTTCTTACGCCTGCAATAAACTTGAGATGACCGGTCTTATAGAAAAATTTGTCTCCTCTCAAGAATTAACTCAAGAATTAACCGTTTAGTTACCTTCTTGCTAATTCCTGGCACAATGCCTTATAATACCCATATGAAAAACTCCGATTTTAATAAAGAGTATGAAACGCTTAAAAGAAAATTCTCTATTCCCGACGGAGATAATTTGAAACAAATGCTCGCGACCGAAGAAGGGAAAAAAAGGTATTCAGATAGGGTAAAAAAGTGGGATAGCTTTAAAAAGAAGTGGAACATTGCGTTTTTTCTTAAAGATAAACCCATTTTTAGAAAAAAATCACAATAAGGAGGAGTCATGGGTATACAAACGCTTCATCACGAGAACACAAGTGTTTTTGGCTTTGAAATTACGGGAAAACTTGCTACTAAGGAAATCGAAGATTTTCTTCCCGGGATGGAAAAAGCTGTTGAAGGGGCAAAGGGGAAACTTAGGCTTTTGGTTGATGTTACCAAAATGCACGGCGCAAATATCAAATCAGAATGGGACATATTTGAGTTTCTCAAAGAGCATATAAAAGATATCCAGCTTATTGCAATTGTTGGTGCTCATTCATGGACAAAAGTTATGAGCGAGATTCTTTCTGAATCAATTTTTGTCGAGGCCCTAACGCTGTATTTTAAACCAGAACAGCTTGAGGATGCTTGGACATGGCTAACGAAAGCGCCCGCTCCAAAACATGTTCAGGTGCGAAGGTATGTTGACAGCGACAAAGGGCTATTTACTAAATATAGCTCACCCGACTATATTTAATGGAAATATCAGCATTGTGTAAGTTAAGTGAGGTAAGTAGTATAATCGTGTAGTGAGATAAAGATAATTTGTTTAAATGGACATTTTAATGTTCATAGAGAAAAGAATATAATGGAGCGTATGAATTCGATCAAAAACAGTTTTAATATTTTTTTACTTATTTTTATACTGCTCTTGGCTAATGTCAATACTTCATGCTCACAGGAAATGCTGACATGGAAAGAGTGTGTGCTTGAAGCCAAAAATAACCACCCCGACCTGATCTCGGCCAAAGAAAAGGTGAAACAGTCCAGATCCGATAAGGATATTGCCATAGGCGCCATGCTTCCGCAGCTAACCAGCGATGCGGAGGGCAAGCGCGCAAAAACCGCCTCACAAAGCAAGGAATCCAATACCTATTCATACGGTCTCTCCGGAAAACAACTCGCGTTCGACGGTTTTCAAACCGCCTCCAGCGTCGGATCCGCCACAAAGACCATCAACGCCGAACAATATAATTACGCCGTGGCGTCCTCCAATATCAGGCTGAATTTAAAAACCGCCTTCACATCGCTTCTAAGGGCTCAGGAACTAATAACTCTTACTGAAGACATCGCCCAGCGCAGAGAACAGAATCTGGAACTGGTCCAGCTAAGATACGAAGCCGGCAGGGAGCATAAAGGGGCGCTATTGACCGCCCAGGCGGACCTGGCACAGGCCAACTTCGAAGTAGCACAAGCAGAAAGAAATCTTTCCCTTGCGCAGCGGCAATTGACAAAAGAACTCGGACGCGAGAAATTCAGCCACGTCAAACTTGAGGGAGGCTTTAATATTGACGAAATAGACCCCGAAAAACCCGACCTGGAGAATTTAGCTGAAAATACCCCCTTTATTAAAGAGCTTATTGCGAAAAAAGACGCGGCGCGTTTGGACTACGCCTCGGCTCAATCGGACTTTTTCCCGAAGGTCTATCTGGAGACTTCTTACAGCGATACGGCCTCGGATTCAGACTGGCCCATAAAAAGCAGCAGGAAAGCATGGGCGGCCGGCGTATCCATATCCTTTCCCATATTTGAAGGGGCAACAAGGATAGCTAATACACTAAAAGAAAGGTCCAAGTGGAAACAGACCCAAGCCGATGAGAGAAGCGGCCGGGATAGTGTGTTAGTTACACTGGAAAGAACCTGGAAAAATTTGCAGGATGCGATAGCTAATGTTTCAGTGAAAAAGAAATTTCTCGAAGCAGCCCAAGAGCGCGCAAAAATAACCAAGGCCCAGTATGAGACGGGACTGGCATCGTTTAATGATTGGATAATTATAGAGGATAACTTCGTTAACGCGAAAAAATCCCATTTAAACACTCAGGCGGATATGCTGATCGCCGAAGCTTATTGGATCCAGGCAATAGGGAGGACATTAGAATATGATGAAATATAAATACAAGATTATTTTGGGAATAATTTGTTTGATAATTATCGCTGTGATATTTATCAATTTCAGGAAAGGCAGGCGCCAGGGTGTCGCTCAAACAAAAATTATAAATCCTGTTATTGGCGATGTTTCCGTAACGGTCACCACTACCGGCGTAGTTGAGCCCCAGAACCGTCTTGAAATTAAGCCCTCCATAGGCGGCAGGATAGAAAAAATTCTGGTAAACGAAGGAGACAGGGTCACCGAAGGCGAGATATTAGCGTGGATGAGCTCAACAGAAAGAGCCGCCCTTGTAGATGCGGCCCGTTCACGGGGAGAAGAAGCCTTAAAATACTGGAAAAATGCCTATAAAAAGACGCCCATCATTTCTCCTATTGACGGCGAAGTGATAGTTCGCTCTGTTGAGCCGGGGCAGACTGTTACAGCTCAAGATGCCGTGTTGGTGTTATCAGACCGTCTTGTCATAAGCGGCCAGTTTGACGAAACGGACATAGGAAGGGTCAGGATAGACCAGAAAGCCTTTATTGAATTAGACGCTTATCCGGAAATTAAGATAGAGGGTATTGTAGATCACGTAGCATACGAATCAAAGATCATAAGCAACGTTACCATATATGACGTAGATATTCTTCCGAAGGAAGTACCCGAGATCTTACGGTCCGGCATGAGCGTTACCGTTGAGGTTGTGGAAAAGGAAAGTATCGATGCTGTAACAATACCTTCCGCCGCGATCCATTATGATAACGAGCGGCAATACGTCCTGGTACAGGAAAGGCGGGGTAAGATCGTAGAGCGCGATATTTCCGTGGGGTTAAATAACGAAAAAACAGCCGAAATACTCTCTGGCCTGACGGTCCAGGATAATATCGTAGCGCCTGAGAGCGCATATTTGCCAAAAAGAAAAGACGTTGGAACAAATCCATTCATGCCGTTCGGCAGAAAAAGAAAATGATAGAATTAAGAAATATATCTAAAACATACGGCGAAGGCGATGTCGCTGTTCATGCCTTAAGAAATGTATCGCTGACAGTAGCTAAAGGTGAATTTATAGCGATAATGGGACCTTCCGGATCCGGGAAATCCACACTTTTGCATATATTGGGCCTTTTAAACCGTCCGGATGAAGGTTCATACGAGATTTTAGGAACCGACATCTCGCAATTATCGAATGATAGGCTCGCCCATTTGAGGAATAAACTGGTCGGCTTTGTATTCCAGCAATTTCACCTGCTTCGCAGGACCACCGCACTGGAAAATGTAGAACTTCCCCTGATCTACTCCGGCAAAAAAAGCGTGATCGCCAAAGCGGCGAAAGAGTTGGAATCAGTAGGCCTCGAGAAACGCGCAAAACATATGCCGAATGAGCTGTCAGGAGGCGAACAGCAAAGAGTTGCAATAGCACGCGCACTTGTTACCGATCCACTGGTAATTTTAGCTGACGAACCCACGGGAAACCTTGACACAAAAAGCGAAGAAGAGATCATGAAGATACTCAAGGCCCTGAACGAGCAAGGCAAAACTGTTGTAATGGTTACCCACGAGAAAGAGATAGCTCAATATGCAAAAAGGACTATAACGATGCTGGATGGTAAGATTGTCTCAGACGAAAGCAAGGAGACAGGAAAGCCTTTTGATAAAAGCGCCGTATCGATCGATGCAGAGCTTGGCGAAACCCATTTCCATCTTGCCAAAGTAGAACTATTGGAACATATTCGCCAGTCATTTCGGGCTATATTGGCCAATAAGGCAAGGGCGCTTCTTTCGATGCTCGGCATATTGTTCGGGGTCGCCGCGGTCATATCGATGCTTGCCCTCGGCCAGGGAGCAAAAGCGTCAATGGAAGCGCGCATTAAGAGCCTCGGCTCCAATCTTTTATCAATACAGGGCGGTTCGGGCAAAGTCAGGGGTGCAGCCCGCGGCGCAGGTTCCGTAACGCGCTTTGTGCGGGGCGACGTAGATGCCGTTGCGGGCCTAAAACCCATGATAAAAAGCGCAACCGGATATGCAAGCGGGAGCGGCCAGATCGTATACATGAACGAGAACTGGAACACGCGGGTAGAAGGGGTAGGGTACGATTACGGCCAGATGCTTGCCTCCATACCTGAAATCGGCAGATGGTTTTCCCGGGAAGAGGTCACACGGCGCGACAAAGTAGTCATATTGGGGCTAACGATAGTTGACAAACTTTTCGGCAACCGAAATCCGATCGGTGAAACGGTAAAAATAAACCGTATTAATTTTAAAGTAATAGGGATCGCCCCGGAAAAAGGGTCCGGGGGCTGGCGGGATCGTGATGACGTCGTTTATATCCCGCTAACAACCGCTATGTACAGAGTATTGGGTAAAGATTATCTTGACGGCATATATGCCGAGGTGGGTGATATCGAATCGATGGAAGAAGCCCAGAAAAGGATTGAACAACTTATTATAAAGAAGCATCGTATATCCAAAAATCCTGACGAATATTTCCACACGCATAATATGAGTGAATTTCAGGAAATGCTGACCAGCACAACTCAAACTATGAGCGTTCTTTTAGGCTGCATTGCCGCGATATCTCTTTTGGTCGGCGGTATCGGAATAATGAACATTATGCTTGTTTCGGTTACCGAACGAACGCACGAGATCGGATTGCGCAAAGCAGTCGGCGCGCGAGCAGGGGATATCATGACTCAATTTCTTATCGAATCGGTTGCCATGACGTTAAGCGGCGGCATTATGGGTATTTTATTCGGTATAGTGATTTCCGTATTATTAGCATTATTGGCCGGATGGGCTACCAAAGTTACTATTTGGAGTGTTTTTCTTGCAGCCGGATTTTCAATAGCTGTGGGAATGTTTTTCGGCCTCTGGCCTGCAAAAAAAGCATCTGAACTTGACCCCATCGAAGCGCTAAGATATGAATAGTAAATAGTAAATAGGGACGGTTCCTAAATACTACATACCCTTATCCTCGAAGACCACGCACGCTTCTTATATCATTTTCAATGGAATAAGAGTATAATGATAAGAACGGCACGAGTTTTATTGATTGTGTCCTCTCCAAAGCAAAGGGATAGTTTTAAGCGAAGGGCAGCGGGGAATAACCCACAAAGGATGAATACCATGCAAATAAAAACTTCACCCAATAATCGTAAATGCAAGTATCCGCTCTGCAAGAGCATTCTCAGCATTTACAACCATGAAGCCTACTGTTATGTCCATCTTGCCCCGGCTTTTTGGGAAAACAAGGAAAAGGGCATTCCTGTCAAGAAGTCCGAGCCCGGCATTCCGGCGATTAAACCCCTGCGGCGTTCCCGGTAAAAGAAGCGCAGAAGATGCGGGAAAAAGTAATGTCTGCGAGAAAAAAGGAGGTACGAAATGGGAGACAAAGGCAAGAAAGATAAAGACAAGGGTAGCAAACAGAAGAAAATAAAACAGGACCAAAAGGCGCGGGATAAGCAGAAGGCGCAGGAGAAGGGGTAAATAGGGGGCGCTTCCTGATTTGTAGCAAGAGAACAAGAGAAGGGACGGTTCCTAAATTAATCCTGGACCCGTCCCTATTTGTGTGTCCAGACCTGTCCTCATTTTCATCGTTTTCCTTCAGGAAATGACCCTCATTCCCGTTGTTTACCTTCAGGGAATGATCCTGCACCCTGAAAAGGTGCAGGGCCAAAGCAAAGTCGAGGGGCCTTAACCCTTAACGCTTTACCCTTTACTCCAACCATAGTACAATTCTCTTATGCAACCCGGCGACATATTGCTATTCAAGAGCACTGTTGCCTGATTAAATTCGCATGTGGTAAAAAACCTGCAAGATGCAAAAAAAAGGAGACAAAGATTTGGTGGCCGAAAAGGTGAACTTCGTTGACACTAGTGACAATTAGCAGGTAAAGCTGCACGGTCATGGCGGTTAATATCCAGTGTTCCCTCCCGGGATCTTGTATGCCCTGGGGACATCAGGTTCAGAATAACGCAATTTTATGGCAGCCGCGTATAAGAGATTGCTTTTGCCCGGAGCTGTAAAAGAAACACCCAATTTGCTGATAAGGCCGTCGAAAGAAAGCTGTCATCCCGGAATTTCGCCGAAGGCCCACTTGTGTCATCCCGGAATTTCGCGAAGCGAAATATCCGGGATCTAAATAGTTTTTAAGAAGAAGGAGAAATAATGGAAATAAAAATCGCGGAAACCGATGAAGAAATAATCAGCTGTTATGACACAATGAGCCAGTTAAGGGGCAATATAAAAAGGGACGAGTTTCTCCCACGGGTCAGGGAACAGGGAAAGAACGGCTATAAGCTTGCTTTTGTTGAAGATAAAGGTCAGGTTGTTTCCGTGGCAGGTTTCCGCATTACCCAGACTCTGGCATGGGGAAAGTTCGTGTATGTCGATGACCTTATTACTGACGAAAACCAACGATCAAAAGGGTATGGAGATAAATTGATCGACTGGCTTGTGGAGTATGCCAGGGAAAACCAGTGTAAGGAATTCCATTTGGACTCTGCTGTACACCGATTTTCAGCTCATCGTTTTTATTTCCGAAAGAGGCTGACAATATCGTGTTATCATTTTGAGCGTATACTGGAAGATGGGGGATAAAAAGAATTGCAGAACCGTCCCCATAACCCATTTGCAGAACTGGGTTTTTAGCTGTATACTTTTCTCATGTCACCGCTGATAACCGATGAAAAGGGGGGAATAAGGTACCAGCATTGGGGGGCGAAGTCTCCTCAGGCGATCCTGCTTTTGGTCCACGGACTGGGAGGGCATTCCGGAAGGTGGGATTTTCTGGGGGCATACTTCCAGCAGAACGGCATATCCTCTTACGCCATCGAGCTCAGGGGCTTCGGAGAAACAGAAGGCCCCCTAGGCCACATCGATTCCTTCAACACCTACTATAAAGATATCCATCGTCTCGGCGATATAATCTTGAACGAAAATCCCGGCAAGAAAATATTCCTCGTGGGTGAGAGCATGGGAGGCCTCATCTCTTTCATGGAGGTCCTTCGTGAGCCGGACTTTTTCAACGGCCTTATATGCATTTCGCCCGCCTTTGTGAGTCGTCTCAAATTAAGTATATACAAGTATTTAAAGATATTCTTCGCGATGGCGTTCGCCCCCGGAAAGCGATTCGATATGCCTTTCGGTTCGGCGATGTGCACGAGGGACGTGGAATACCAGAAGGTGATGGACTCGGACAAGCGGGAACACCGCATGGCCTCGGCAAGGCTCCTGTACAACACGCTGGCCGCCCAGGTGCGCGCCCTAACAGGAAAGCTGGATATAACAATACCCGTTCTATTCCTGCTCGCCGGGGAAGATCAGCTGGTGGACCCCGGGATGAGCGAAAAGGTGTTCGCCCGGTTAAGAACGGCCAATAAGAACATTATCCTTTATCCCGGGATGTATCACGCGCTCCCGATAGATTCCGGCAGGGAGAAAGTGTTCGAGGACATCATTGAATGGGTAAGGGACAGGATCAAGGAAGGAAGATAGGTCAAAGTGAAATACATTTTATCGATAGATCAGGGGACTACGGGAAGCCGCGCCGTCGTGTATGACAAAAAAGGCGTAAAGATAGCGAGCGCCTACCAGGAATTCCCGCAGTATTTTCCCAAACCCGGCTGGGTGGAACACGACCCGGAAGAGATATGGAAAAGCGTGGACGCCACTATCAGGAAAGTCCTTAAAAGTCTCCCGAAAAATTCGATCGACGCGATAGGTATTACGAACCAGCGCGAGACTACCGTTATCTGGGATGCTAAGACGGACAAGCCTGTCCATAACGCTATCGTCTGGCAATGCAGGAGGACCGCCGCGAGGTGTGATCAGCTCAAGAAGAAAAAAGGAGAAGCCGCTTTTTTCAGAAAGAGAACAGGCCTTCCTATAGACGCGTATTTTTCGGCGACAAAGATAGAATGGAT
>JBAROI010000104.1:0-16226 GCA_049642015.1 Candidatus Omnitrophota bacterium
CGAAGAGTGCTTATTCGATATTTTCCGCCGTATAATTCGTTGGATCCGTGAAAACGAATATAGCAAATGGGGCCTACGGACAAGTCCGGGGACTCCGACCCCTTCATGTCATGAAGGCAAACGGACATGCGCTTTGAAGCGAGTATTTTGTAAACGTCTTCGCAATACCAGGATCTTTCACGGAATTCGAACACGTACTGATATCCCCTTGGAAGTACATCCGTAAACCGGTCGATTCTTTCCGAGTTAACCGTCCAGTGAGGGGGAAGCTGAAAAAGTACGGGGCCGAGGTGCTCTTTAAGAAGGCGGGCATGGTTCATGAAGCGCTTTACGGGCTCTTTCGGGTCTTTCAGTTTTTTCATGTGCGTGATAAACCTGTTTCCCTTCACTGCGTAAATGAAATTATCAGGCGCCTGGTCGCGCCATTTCTTAAAGGTGTAAGTGTCAGGGAGTTGGTAGAAAGTATTATTTATCTCGACTGTGGAAAAAACAGAAGAATATTCCTTAAACCAAGCTGACGGGGAACTCTCTTTAGGATAAAAACGGCCTTTCCAGTGATTATAATTCCACCCGGAACAACCGACGTGCAAGGCAGGTTTTCGCTTCATGCGTCTCTACTTATTTGTTTCCTGCTTTTCCGTTTCTTCCTTCTTGCAGTAATCTCTCTTGGAGAGATACTCATAAAGGCCGTAGTGATCCGAGACCAGTTTCTGTGCCTGCTCAAGCAGCGCCTTTGCCCTTTCGGGATCGGTCTTCTTGAGAACGTTATAACGGTTTTCGTTATATATATAGTCCTCAAGTTTTATGCTCGGGGGCTTGCTGTCAAGAACAAGGGGATTTTTACCCTGCTGGCAAAGGTCCGGGTTATACCTAAAGAGAGGCCAGTGACCCGCCGCAACGGCCTTTTTCTGCTCGTCGTAACCTTTCACCATGGCGATCCCGTGCGCTATGCAATGCGAATAGGCGATGATGATCGATGGCCCGTCATAGGCTTCGGCTTCAATGAAGGCTTTCATTGTCTGCATTGGATCAGCGCCCAGGGCTATCTTCGCCACGTAAACATAGCCGTAGCTGAGCGCCATGAGTCCCAGATCCTTTTTTCCTATGGGTTTTCCGCTTGCCGCGAACTTTGCGACAGCACCCATCGGAGTAGCTTTTGAAGCCTGGCCGCCCGTATTTGAATACACTTCTGTATCAAGAACAAGGACGTTCACGTTCCGACCCGAGGCAAGTACGTGATCGAGTCCGCCGTAACCTATATCATAGGCCCACCCGTCTCCGCCAACCGCCCACACAGAACGTTTTATAAAGTAATCGACTATCGAGGAAAGCTCTCTGCAATCAGAACAATCATATTCTTTCAGGTGTTTTCCGGCTTCGGCTACGCGGGCGCGCTGCCTCTCTATCCCATCCTGGGTGGATTGATCCGCCCCTATCATCTCTTCCAGGAGCGTCTTTATTTTGGGATTGCAATCCTTATTTAGGATTATCCTGTTCGCCAATTCATTCGCGAACTCAGTGTACTTATCCGCGGTGAGCCGCATCCCATAAGCGATCTCGGCACAATCTTCAAAAAGTGAATTATTCCACGTCGGTCCGCGCCCGTCATTACGCTGAGTGTACGGTGTTGTAGGTAAGTTCCCTCCGTATATGGAGGAGCACCCTGTCGCGTTAGCGATCACGGCTCTGTCTCCGAAAAGCTGCGTAAGAAGCTTTACATAAGCTGTTTCACCACAACCGGCACAGGCACCGGAATATTCAAAAAGGGGCCTGACAAACTGTATCCCGTTCATGACGTTCCGGTTGTATAAGCTTGGGTCAGTATCCGGAATGCTGAGAAAGAATTTGAAGTTTTCGGCTTCCTGCTCCCTTAGAGGGGTCTGGGGCATCATCTTTATGGCTTCCTTGGCCTTCATTGGACAATTTTCCACACACATTCCGCAACCCGTGCAATCTTCCGGTGCTACCTGGAGCGTATACACATATCCTTCCTTAGGTTTAGGCTTAACGGCAGTGTGCTTAAACGTCGGAGGAGCATCCTTGAGGAGCTCTTCCTTGTACATCTTGGCACGGATTACGGCATGCGGACACACCATGGTACACTTTCCGCACTGTACGCAAGTTTCCGTGTTCCATGCGGGAATGTTGATGGCAATATTTCGTTTCTCATATTGCGAAGTTCCTGTCGGCCACGTCCCATCGGCGGGCATCTCTGAAACTTTAATGGTTTCACCTTCAGCGCGTATGATCTTGGCCGTGGTCTCCTTGACAAATTCGGGCGCGTCCTTTGAAACAGTAGGTTTCTCGGTGACTTTTCCCGTAAACTTATCGGGAACCTCGACCTCTTCTATCTTGCCAAGCGCCATGTCCACGGCACGAATATTCATATCGACTACCTTGTCGCCTTTTTTACCGTACGTTTTCTTAACGGCTTTCTTGATAGCTTCTACGGCAGCTTTCTCGTCGATAACCTTTGATATTTTAAAAAACGCCGTCTGCATTATAACGTTTATGCGACCCCCGAGTCCGACTTCCTCGGCTATCTTCACGGCGTCGATGATGTAAAACTTCAGTTTCTTATCAATGATCTGTTTTTGCACTTTGGAAGGAAGTTTTTCCCATATCTCGTCCTTGCCGTAAGGCGAGGTTAAAAGGAACGTCCCGCCGTCAATAACGTTCTTGATCATGTCATATTTTTCCAAAAATGAAAAATTGTGACACGCCAGGAAATTAGCTTTGGTAATGAGGTAAGGGCTTCGGATGGGTTTTTTTCCAAAACGCAGGTGCGAAATCGTGACGGCTCCCGCCTTCTTGGAATCGTAGACGAAGTACCCCTGAGTATTGTTCTCGGTCTCGTCGGAAATGATCTTTATGGAGTTTTTATTCGCCCCGACCGTCCCGTCCGCGCCCAGGCCGTAAAACATGGCCCTGTGCACGTCCTCGCTTTCGGTGCTGAAAGAAGGATCATAATCCAGGCTCGTGTGTGCTACATCATCATTTATGCCGATGGTAAAATGATTTTTTGGCTTCTTTTCCGAAAGATTGTCAAAAACGGCTTTTACCATGGCCGGGATAAATTCTGCTGACCCAAGGCCGTATCTTCCGCCTACTATTTTAGGATATTCTTTAAAAGGCGCGTATCCGTCATCCATAGCTTCGCCTATAGCAGTTCGGACGTCTTCATATAGAGGCTCGCCGAGGCTTCCCGGCTCTTTTGTCCTGTCAAGAACAGCTATAGCCTTAACTGTCTTAGGCAAGGCGCTGACAAAAGCTTTTACGTCAAACGGCCTGTAAAGTCTTACCTTTATAACGCCCAGTTTTTCGCCTTTGGCGTTCAGGTATTCGGCCGCTTCGTAAACCGCTTCGCCGCCCGATCCCATTATAACTATTACTTTGTCGGCATCCTTCGCGCCTTCGTAATCAAAAAGTTTATACGCACGTCCCGTAAGCTTCGCGAATTTATCCATCGCTTTTTGTACGATAGCAGGACAGGCTTCATAATACTTGTTAACGGACTCACGCCCCTGGAAAAAGACGTCCGGGTTCTGTGAAGTGCCCCGGAGCACCGGGTGTTCCGGATTCATCCCCCGCTTGCGGTGCGCATGTATAAGTTTTTCGTCCAGCATCTTTTTCATGTCGTCAGCGGTAAGTTCTTCGATCTTTTGTATTTCATGAGAGATGCGGAACCCTTCAAAGAAATGCAGAAACGGGACCCTTGCTTCCAGCGTAGCGGCTTGTGCGATAAGAGGAAAGTCCATCGTCTCCTGTATGCTTCCGGAAGAGAGCATCCCCCACCCCGTAGCCCGGCAGGCCATAACATCTGTATGGTCTCCGAAGATCGAAAGGGCCTGGCAGGCAATAGACCGTGCAGCGATATGAAAAACCGTCGGGGTAAGCTCTCCCGCGATCTTGTACATGTTGGGGATCATGAGAAGAAGTCCCTGCGAAGCCGTAAACGTGGTAGTCAACGCTCCCGTTGTAAGGGCCCCGTGAACCGCCCCTGAAGCCCCGCCTTCGGACTGTAGCTCGACAACGGTCGGGACAGTGCCCCATATATTTCTTTCCCCCGCAGCTGATTTTGCGTCTGATATCTCGCCCATGGCGGACGAAGGGGTGATCGGGTATATTGCTATTATTTCATTAGTAGCGTGCGCAACATGAGCAACGGCACTATTTCCGTCATACGGCACTCTTTTACGTTCCATGAAAGAACCTCCTGAATTTATTAAGATGCGGATATGGTAAAACGGTGAGTATTATAACATAGGGGAAAAAGATTGTTAAGGACTTTCGCCAAAAAAGAGGGCTCCCTTGGGAGCCCTCTTAAGAAAGCTATAAAATTATTACGTTATATAGTCCCGATAACGTCGCTCGAACCGGATTCTTCCGTTGCCGGTTTGGATCCGGCGATCGCCATGTAAAAACTCATGAAAGCAACCATCATAACTATCGGTATATACGACTGGACGGCTGCATTCACGATCGCCACCAAAATCTGGCTTAGATTGGGGCCAAGAGGCACCGAAATAAGTCCCACGATAAGGCCGACAACCAGGGAGATCACCAGGCTTATTATGAGCAGCACAACGAAAAGTCCAAGTGTTTTCCAGAAATTGTTCTTTGCCGTCGTAACACCCTTTTTCAGCGCCGCAAAAGGACTAATTTCTTCGACCACGATAACGTAGATCGGATAGATCAAAAGGGTAATAGCGGCTATCGCCACGATCGTCACAATGGTGGCCACGATGCTTCTTGTAGCGATATTATCCCCGATAAGCAATATTCCCGCGCTTATCAGGCTCAGCACCAGTACAATGCCTATCGCGATCAGGATATAAAGGAGCAAAAGCCCCAATATGCGCAGGTAATACTTCTTACCGTAAGCCGGAAACTGCGCCAGGCTCGCCGTGCCGGTCTTTATTAAGTCCTTGACCGTGCCAAGCGCCCCTCCTTGCAAGAATATGAATATCAGAAAAAACAGTATGCTTGAAATGATAGATATCGTGATAATGCCGGGGTTCCCCGCTCTTGCCGGGTTGGCTAAAGGCAAGCTGATCAATCCGATCACTACGTTAAAGATAAAGAAGACCAGAACAACGTTCATAAGCTTCATTGTCTGGTTAAACCCTTTTTTGACAGCTTCAAAAACTCCCATATCCCCACCTCCTTATGGTAATCTGACTTAAGTATAATGATTATATATGCAATGTCAAATTAATTAGACGTCCCGTCTTTCCTCCATAGCCCTCTGTAAAGTCGCCACATCCGCGTACTCGAGGCTGGCCCCTACCGGCACCCCCCTGGCCAGGCGCGTAACCTTAACTTTCAATGGTTTAAGAATTTCGTGAAGATACAGCGCAGTGGTCTCGCCTTCCGTGGTGAAATCCGTCGCGATGATCACTTCTTTGACGGCCTCTTTCCCGAGCCGCCGGATAAGTTCCTTGATCTTCAGCTGTTCCGGACCGACACCGTCGATAGGCGACAGCTCTCCCAGGAGAACATGATACACTCCCCTGTATATACAGCTTTTTTCCATGGCAATAACGCTGCTGGGGCTTTCAACGACGCATATCTTTGAGGCGTCGCGCGAGGAGTCTGAACATATCTGACAGAGCTCTCCGTCGCTGAGATTGTTGCACTTTTTGCAGAACTTGATGTTTTCCTTTACTTCGTGTATGGCACGCGCCAGGCTTTCTACATCGCTCTTTGAGGATTGCAATACATGGAAAGTTAACCTCTGCGCGGACCTGGAACCTATGCCCGGCATCTTGCTGAATTCCTCTATGAGTTTATTCATGGGCCGCGGGAAACCTTTTATCACTGCTTCTCCTCCGGGATATCCCGCACTACATGTCCTCCGAAAACATCCATGGCTTTCTCGACGCAGGGTTTTATTTCCTTGGCGTTGGCAGCTTTGCTTTCTTTTTCCCCCGCAGCGGGTTCACTCTCTTTTTCTCCCGCGGCGGGAGCGTTCGTTTTTTCTTCCGTGCTTTCGCCCCAGAATTCGGGAAACGTAAATTCTATGCGCGGGGACGCCCCGGTGACCTTTTTTACAGCTTCCTCTATGAGTTTCCTGCTGTCACCGGCTTCAAGCGCTTCTTTGTGAAAAGCGTGTTCTTTTTTAAAGCCTATCACCACTTTGTTCTTGCTGAATTCGATCGGCCTGCCGTTATTAAGGAACATGAATACGGACATCTTCTTACCTTTTACGTAATTTAATACGGCTTTCCACTGGAATTTTTCCGAATTAAAATCCACCGCTTCCGGCTCGGTCACCTCCGGATTTTCGACAGGATCTTTTTTCGGGGAAGGGTCTTTACTGAAAGTCTCCGGCGCGGCTGCGCTTTCCTTGAACGAAAAACTGCCGGTCGGCCTATTTTGTTCGATCTTTTCGATCCTGGCAAGCATCTCCGGCAAAGACAGCATGTATTTCCTTTTGGTCAGTCTTATCAGGGTGATCTCCAGGGGGGCGCGGTTAAACATCGTTCCCTTCATCAACGTCAGGCAATGCGAAAGGTTTTGCAATACGTAAAGTATTTCTTCCACGGGTAGCTTTTCCAGCTGCGTCCGCATTTCCACGAGCTCTTCCTCCATAAAAGCCATGTCAGAAGTCGGCTCGCCGACGGTCTTAAGGATCATCAGGTCCCTGTAATGACCAATAAGACTGTTCGTTATGAAAACCGGATCTTTGCCGCTGTTTATCAAAGCATCTAAAATGCGCGCGACGCCTTTTGAATCGTTGTTTATAACGGCATTTGAAAGTTCGAACATCTGATCCTTATGCACCATCCCTAAAAGTTCCGTCACGTCGTCTGTCGAGATCTCTTTGTCGGAAAACGCCGCCACCTGGTCCAGTATGACCAGGGAATCCCTCAAACTGCCGTCAGCGCTGCGGGCTATTAAAAGAGCGGCTTTTTCGTCGATGCGTATCTTTTCCTTTTTTGCCACGTCCATGATCTGGTCATATATCATCCTGGGCGGTATTTTCTTAAAATCGAATCTCTGGCACCTGGACATTATCGTGGGAATGACCTTGTGGGGCTCGGTGGTGGCAAATATGAACTTGGCGTGAGAGGGAGGTTCTTCCAGGGTCTTTAAAAGAGCGTTGAACGCCTCCTGGGTCAGCATGTGGACTTCATCGATGATATAGATTCTGAATTTTCCCTTGGAGGGAGAAAATTTGACGTTTTCCCTGAGAGTCCTGATCTCGTCGATGCCCCTGTTGGAAGCGCCGTCTATCTCAAGCACGTCCATGCTGATGCCCTGTGATATTTCAATACAGGAAGAGCATTTGTTGCAGGGGCTTTTCTCGAGAGATTTCTCGCAATTCAGCGTTTTGGATAAAAGACGCGCCACTGAAGTCTTGCCGACTCCCCTGGGACCGCAGAAAATATACGCGTTGGCGATCCGCCCGCGGGTAACGGAATTTTTCAGGGTTCTGGTGACGACTTCCTGGCCTCTGACTTCATCAAACGTCTGGGGTCTATACTTTTGGGCTAAAACCTGGTATGACATGGTAAGCTCTTTTATAACACAGTGCCTTCTAAAATTCAAGCGCCGGCCCTGAAATACTTCATCATCTCCCTGTACATCAGGTCGCCGTCAAAATACGCCCCGGTCAACTTGCCGTCCTTGCCCTTCGCCCCCCTCACGAGGCCCGGGCCCGGTCCCATTGGAGCGGGTTGCGGTGCTATTCCTCCGCTTGCCAGTATCCCGGTTATGGAACATGACTTTTTCCACGCTGAAAAACACCCGGAGATGGCTTTCGCACAGCCGTGGAAAACCGTAAGAACGTCTTTTTCCTGGCCGGGCGAACGGTAAAGCATGTAATTGTACAGGGCTTTTTGCTCCATCGCCCCGTCGCCACTGGACCGTCCGGAAGCGACGGTCACGGGAACGTTGTTGCACGGCGGAAGGGTGATCGTGCAGGATGCGCCGCGAGGAAAAGGGATATTGTTGTGCGTATAGCCTCTTTGCCACAGCCGCATGCCGTTTTCGACGGCGACGGCAACGGCTCTAACGCACCCGATGTATTCCTGGGATCTGCCTTCCCTGTCAAACCCCTTCATTATGTTTGAA
Source organism: Candidatus Omnitrophota bacterium (assembly GCA_049642015.1). Taxonomy (GTDB): domain Bacteria; phylum Omnitrophota; class Gorgyraeia; order Tantalellales; family Tantalellaceae; genus JBAROI01. The sequence continues at coordinate 8,080 of JBAROI010000104.1, forward strand.
GCCGTAAGAACGGGGCCTTTTAGATCTCCGGCGGAAAGTACGCCCCGGGATCCGTCAACATATACATCGTTCACCCGAACGGCGTCCTGCCACTTTTTCCAGGCCCTTTCGATCAGGCCTGATACTTCACGCGCGAACTGCTTCTTGTCTTCCGGTGAGGAAAAGAGGCCTTCACTTTCCTCCGCCGCGACTCCGCCCAAACCCGTTGCAAGAACTGCGAAGCATAAAGCAAATATCTTAAACACTTTCATGGTCGGTATTTATTATATCGTGGATCTTGGGCCGGGTGTAAAAAATCTTTTAAGGCCTCTCGCCATATCAACCAACAAGATCCCGGGATAATCTCTCGCGGAAATGTTGTTTCGAAATTTTTCGTAATAATGTCCGAGGGGAAAGCCATAATGCCATGGTTTACAGCGCGTCAAATAATGTATTATAGCCGGACGGTGATCTTCCGCGTTATCGTAAAACGGCGAAAAATTATAGCGCGCGGGAAAATAGTGAGTTTTTCCGGAAAAAATAATGTTGAGAAGCTGCTGGTCTTTGGATTTAGAGAAAAAGTCCTCGCCAAACCGATCCATGAGCGCGCGCGCTCTTTCGGGAAGACCCTTCCATTCGCGCGGCCTGAGCGCGAAAAGTCCCCCGTTAAAGCCGGTTTCATCCAGATCGATATCGAGGCTTTTGGCGAGCGTCTCTCTATGTTGAATACGGAACATGTTCTTCACGGAATTGACTTCAGGCACGACACCGACACTTGTTTCCGGAAATAAAAAAAGTTCATCCAGTTTTTCCAGAACGACCATGTCGGCATCGAGAAATAGAACCTTTTCATGGCTAAGATCTGTGACTTCAAACTTCAAAAGGGACGTATTGCTGATATAGCTGAACTTTCCCCTTCCATCGATCTTTATGGAAGGTTCTTTCGGTATAACTTTGGAAAATCTCCCGGCCCTTTTTGCCTGTCCGCGAGAAAGTCCGCCGTCAAAAACGATCACCGGAAGGTGGGAATTCGTGCGCCGGAGGCTCCTGAGAAGGGCCATGAGGGCGGGAAAATAATTTGAATCCGCGGCGGTTACAATACAGCGGTCCGAGGCCATAATAGATCCTTATTTCATCAAAACTGCCGCCGCGCCGAATATGCCGACGTTTCTTTTAAGTTTTGCCTGGACCACCGGAGTCTTTTTGGCGTAGATATTTATGGTATACGGAATGATATTTTTTCTTATCTCCTTGAAAAGAAGGCTGCCTATCATCGACACCCCGCCTCCTATAACGATTATCTCCGGATCCAGAAGATTTATGATACTGCCGAGCCAGACCCCCAGGAGCTTGCCCTGCTCCTTTATCGTGTCCAGGGCGAACCTGTCACCTTCGGCGGCCGCTTCCCCGAGAGTTATCATCGTGACTTTGCGCGGATCCCCGTCGGCCATATCGATAATATTTGTTTTCAGTCTTGGATTTTTTTTAAGCTTTTTAAGCATGTGCTTTACCGTGTTGGGTCCCGACGCCAGAGCTTCGATGCATCCAATGCTCCCGCAATTGCACGGGGCGTCTTTTCTGTCGTAATTTATCGTAACGTGCCCTCCTTCACCGGCCATACCGTTCTTTCCGTGGTAGACCTTGCCGTCGATTATTACCGCCGTCCCGATACCGGTGCTGACGGTAACATAGAACACGTTCTTATACCCTTTTGCTGCTCCCCACCTGACCTCCGCCATACCCGCGGCGTTAGCGTCGTTCTCAAGTTTTGTTTTCATCTTAAATTTTTTTCTGAGCAGGCTCGCAAGGGGAACCTCTTTCCAGCCGCGCAGATTGGGCGGATTGTGTACAACACCCTTGTCGGGGTCAAGCGGCCCCGGGGCGCACACTCCGATGCCCTCTATATTTTTTCTGCTGATCCTGGAGGTGCGTAAAAGGCTTTCGATGGAAAGATATACCTGGCTAAGCGACGCGTCGAATCCCTTGCCGGCAAGCGTCGGAACAACTACTTTCTGTTTAAGCTTTCCGCCGCGGCTGATAAGGCCCGTCGCGATCTTTGTGCCGCCTATATCCACCCCAATAATATACTTTTTCATGATACCCTATTCTATCAAAACAAACTAATACTGTAAACATGACTTATAAATGTTATAATATGTGTCGTGAAAAACGGTAATGAAGCCTGAGCTGAGGGGGGAGGTTGCCATGTCTATCGATATTCATAAAATTCTTGGTGATGAAGCTGATAATCTACTGAACCACAAATGCACGACCATACCGAAAGAAAACCTTCACCTGCCGGGTCCCGATCATGTCGACAGGATATTCGGCATATCCGACAGGTCCAAAAAAGTTCTCGAAAATTTTAAGCGCCTTTTTAACCACGGAAGACTTAAAGGAACGGGCTACGTCTCGATCCTTCCGGTGGACCAGGGCATAGAGCATTCAGCGGGCGCTTCTTTCGCCCCCAACCCGATCTACTTTGACCCGGAAAACATCGTGAAACTCGCGATAGAGGGCGGATGTAACGCAGTGGCTTCCACCCTGGGCGTGCTGGGCATGGTCTCCAAAAAATACGCCGGGAAGATCCCCTTTATCGTCAAGATAAACCATAACGAGCTTCTGTCCTACCCCAATTCTTACGACCAAAGGCTCTTCGCCTCGGCTGAACAGGCCCATAACATGGGCGCGGTCGCCGTGGGCGCGACTATTTATTTTGGATCGCAGGAGTCAAAAAGACAGATAGAAGAAGTTTCCCGCGTTTTTTCGCGCGCTCACGAACTGGGCATGTTCACCGTCTTGTGGTGTTACCTGCGTAATCCCGCGTTTAAAAAAGACGGGGTGGACTACAGTACTTCCGCCGACCTGACGGGCCAGGCGAACCACCTGGGCGTAACGATAGAAGCGGACATGATAAAACAGAAAGCTCCCACAAATAACGGCGGATATACCGCGATAAATTTCGGAAAAACCCACCCGCTGGTCTACGAGAAACTGACCTCGAACCACCCGATCGACCTTACAAGGTACCAGATCGCGAATTGCTACATGGGGAGGATCGGTTTGATAAATTCCGGCGGCGCTTCGACCGGTAAAGATGATCTACAGAAAGCGGTCATGACAGCAGTTGCGAATAAAAGGGCCGGGGGAACGGGGCTTATCTCCGGGAGAAAAGCGTTCCAAAGACCTATGAAGGATGGAATAGAGCTCTTAAACACAATACAGGATGTGTATCTTTCCAGGGAAATAGACATAGCATAAAGGAGGAATAGTGAAGAAACTATCTTTTCTAAGTATGATAATCGCCGCGAGTGTCTTTATCATGGTCTCGTTTTTCATGCCGTGGGCAAACATAGCCACGTCGGTCGCGGGAGTATCGAAAGAGGTAACCAGCACCGCCGAAGGTACGCTGGGAAAAACTCCCTTCGCCGGAAAATTCCTCAAAAGCTTGACCAGAGTAACGGATACCGTAAGTGAACTCGGGGACATAGAGATAAAAACGGCCGTGAGCGGTTATCAGATCCCGAAAATGGTCAACGATAAAACATCCAAAGTCGCGCTTTCTCTCGTACAAGTGTTTTTTAAGGATGCCGAAGATATTGACAAAAAAAGCTATCTGGTCTACTTAATTCCCCTTTTCGCGATCATTTGCGCGCTTCTCGCGGCTTTTGGGCTGAAAAATAAGATCTATGTCATCATCATGGCAGTCATAGGCGGAGCAATATCCATCGGTGGATTGTATAATCTGCTGACTATGGATATCTCGAACATGATCGTAAAAATAAGCATAGCAAAGGGCCTCTGGTACACAATGTATGCTTATTTGGCTATATCTCTGGCGGGAATCGCCTGGCTGGTCCTAGACAAAGAAGCCTGAGGATCAGGCTTCTTCTTCCAGTTTATATCCGATACCTCTGACGTTCTTGATGAGCTCCCCGGCTTTACCGAGCTTCTCCCTCAAGTGCTTGATATGAACGTCTATCGTCCTCTCTACCACTACTTTCTCTTCGCCCCACATATAGTCCAGGATCCTGTCTCTCGAGAATACCTGTCCTTTTCTTGAAGCGAGAAACTCCAGTATCTTGAATTCCGCGGGAGTAAGATCTACATTCTTGCCGTCCGCAAGAACTTCATGTTTCTTAAGGTCCATTACAACTGTATCGCTAACGGTTATTTTTACGTCTTTTCCCGCCGCAACCTGCCTTCTCAAAACTACTCTTATTCTGGCGACAAGTTCATCCATTGAAAAAGGTTTGACCATGTAATCTTCCGCCCCCATATCCAGGCCGGAGATCTTATCAGGCACTTCCTTTTTCTTCCCGGAAAGTATGATGATGGGTATTGAGGAAAATCTCTCGTCTGCCTTTACTTTTTCACATACTTCAAACCCGTCCATGCCGGGCAGCATCAGGTCTAAAAGGATCAGATCGGGTTTTTCCTTATTCAGGGCTTCAAGCAATTTTTCACCGTCTGAAAAACCCCTGGTCTCAAAACCTTCCCTTTCCAGGCGGCCGGAGATCGTATTGACGACATCAAGGTCGTCATCTACTATCGCGATCAGTTCGTTTTTCATCGGTTATTTCTTTTTTGCTTTCTTTTTCTTCGCAGGTTTCTTCTTCTTAGCGTGGGCGGCGCATGTCTTACGCATATCTACCCCCTCATGCTTATATCTGTCCATAGTTTACACCCAAATCTGTCCGCTTTCAAATAAATACTGTAATTTTTTAGGGGACGGGACTGGACACACGCCGTGTGGGTTTGTGAGACACGTTCCATGAGGGGCCGTGGCATTGGCTTCATAAGCCACAACAATTATTAATACTTTCCTCATCTTCATACCTTCTCATTAAAGATATGTTAAAGTTGGTACTTTTTAGCATGTAGATTTTATTTTGTCAAATCAAGGCGGGTAATAGGAGGCGGCTAAAACAATGGCGGAGGGGGGGGATTCGAACTCAATCTTTCTATCTAATTTATTTTGAAGCAAGTTTATCTTCTATGCATTTTATTGCATCACCAACGGTGGCCATTTGTTCAACTTCTTCGTCAGGTATTTTGATGTCAAAATCCTCCTCCAGCATCACAAACATCTCAACAATATCAAGTGATTCCGCTCCTAAATCGTCCATAATTTTTGCTTCTTTTGTCACCATTTCACTCTCTGCTTTAAGCTGCTCAGCGATAACAGTCTTTACTCTTTCCGCAACATCTAACATTTTTCACCTCCAAACAATACTGTAACGTAGATATCTTTATCCTTTATTAAGCTCTTCTATTGTCTCTGCAACTATTTCGTCTATCAACTCTTTCACAGATACAATTTTTTTCACTCTTGAAACGTTAGTTCCGGCAAACACTACCGCGTTATCTATGTCCCCTTCAACAGCGTTGATCAAAGCTTTGGCAATACAATATTGAACCGTAGCAGGGTCACAGGTCCTGAGGCATTGATAATTACAGGTAAATTCTTTTCTCTCTCCACGCAGTATTTCATCAAGAAATTTTGTCCTTATTGCTTTTGCCGGCATACCCACCGGACTTTGTATGAAAACAATATCATCTTCATTCGCGTTAAGATATAATTGCTTAAATTCATCAGCCGCTGAACATTCAAAAGTAGCTACAAACCTGGTAGCGATCTGTACGCCCCTTGCTCCCATTTTTAAGAATTTCGCTACATCTTTCCCGTCAAATATACCTCCTGCCGGGATAACGGGAATACTTATTCCATGCTCTTTTTCGTATTCTCCAACCAGGTCCAAAACATCTTTTACCGCATTCTCAAGCAACGGCTCCTCTCTCATCTTCCCTTTAAGAGATTTTAATTCTTCTAAACTATAACCCGCTATATGCCCCCCTGCTAACGGCCCCTCAACTACAAAGGCATCCGGAAAGCGGTTATAGCGTCTCTTCCACGTTTTCAGCAAAAGTTTAGCCCCTCTTGCTGAAGCAACTATCGGAATCAATTTTATCGGTGAACCCTCCGCAAATTCCGGCAAACTTATAGGCAAGCCCGCCCCTGAAATAATATAATCCGCTTTTTCCTTTACAGTGGTTCTCACCATATCTTCATAATTACTTAAAGCTACCATTATGTTTACACCGATAACTCCGTCGGATAATTCCCTTGCTCGTCTTATTTCCTTTTGAAGATGTTCTCTTGAAGATTTAGGGACATCGGCTCTATTTTCTTCCGTATCAGGAGGAAGCCCTACGCTGGCTATAGTCCCGCCTGCGCCGCAATTCGCTACAGCAGCGGCCAAAGGCGCCGTAGACACTCTGACCCCCATCCCTCCCTGAATGATGGGAATTTTAATCTCTAAATCACCGATTACAAGCGGCTTTAATTTATCAGACATAATTCTTTCCTTTTATATAAACCCTCTTGTGGGGCTTCATTATAATATAGAAACACCCGAAAACCAAGTCATTCCGTATCTTCCTTCATTTTCGAGCGTGTCATTATTTTGAAAAATCATACAAACAGGCAAAAACAATATAAACAAATAAAAAACAGTTGCCCCTATTATCACAATCTGGGATAAGACAAGATTGCGTAAATGTAATAGAGCCAACTGCTTGCAAATATGGAATGGCGGATAGGGGGGTTTGGAGATCCTAGGTTCTCCAAACCTCTACTATCAAGCATTTCCCGCACTTTTACCCCTCTCCTACACTCAAATTGGACACAAAAATAGATACAATAGAGCGCTAGATTTAGAAAACAAGGGCTGGTCAAGTTACCGCTCTTTTGGAAGAAAAGGCCTGGCAAGAGATTGCCAGGCCTTATTTCGCGGTTTATGTTATATCTTTACTACGTTTACAGCCTGAGGGCCTTTGGCGCCTTCTTCGACGTCAAATTGGACTTTTTGTCCTTCGCTTAAAGACTTGAAGCCTTCGCCCTGGATCGCATTGTGATGAACAAAACAATCTTTGCTTCCATCGTCTGGTGTAATAAACCCATAACCTTTTGAGTCATTGAACCATTTCACTGTTCCTGTTGCCATTACTCTCTACCTCCTTTTAACGATACAATTACCGTAAATAGGGCCTGATGTAAAAAACCACAAGGCGTATATGTTCCTAACCTTGTGGTTTAAAACTTCTACTCCCCATTTACCCCTTCCGTACATGGCATTATAAGTTATTTTTTGTATTTGTCAATAGAACTATTGAATATTTTTATGTTCGAGGCATTTTTCAAAAAAATCCCCTTTTTCCCTGATTTATTCACTTTGGATGGGCACCATTTGGGCACTTAAATTTAAGGGGAAGGTTTTTGTTTTAAGGACAACTCTCCGATAGATTTAGAAAACGTCCCTTATATCACCGGCGTCTACGGGACAGGCTACGTTTACTTCTCCTCTTTGCCGAACCCCGGGGCCTGCTCCGGAATACCGTCTGGGGTTTTGCGAACTCCTCCCTCGGAAGCTCGGGATGCTCCGAGACGGGCAAGGCCGCCTTGATGAGTTTCTCGATGTTGCGTATATCATTGCGCTGTTCCGGGGTAGCGAACGAGATAGCCCGCCCTTCATGCCCGGCCCGGCCTGTGCGTCCGATCCTGTGCACGTAATTCTCCGTATCGTCCGGAAGATCGTAATTTATAACCGTTTCTATACCGACAACATCTATCCCCCTGGCCGCTATATCGGTCGCGACAAGTATCCTGTACTTTCCCGCTTTAAAACCCTCAAGCGCTTCCCTCCGCTGTTTAAGTGTACGGTCCGAATGTATCTCCGCCGCGTTATGCCCCATTTCTTTGATCAGGCGTTTGATCTTGCCCGCCCCCCTTTTTGTCCGTGAAAAAAGCAGCACCGAGCCGCGGTACTGATCGAGCAGTTTAGTCAGCAGTTTCTTCTTGGCTTCTTTTTTTACGATGAATAACTCCTGGATAATACGTTCCGGGGCGGTCCCTGACGGCGCGACCTCGACATGGACGGGAAGCTTCATATGCGCGGCCCCTATTGACACGACTTCCCCGGGTATCGTCGCCGAAAAAAGCATAGTCTGCCTTTTTTTGGGAACGAACTTAAGGATGCGTTCTATATCCGGCTTGAAACCCATATCCAGCATCCTGTCAGCTTCATCCAGGATAAGGATCTCCACGTCATTCAAGCGCAGTGTCTTCTGGTTCATATGATCGACAAGCCGACCGGGCGTGGCGATAA
>JBAROI010000112.1:0-2337 GCA_049642015.1 Candidatus Omnitrophota bacterium
TGATAACCCCGGTCGCTCTTGAAAAAGAGCTCCGGTTCGCTATCCGTGAAGGCGGACACACCGTCGGAGCGGGTGTTATCGCGGAGATACAGGAGTAAGAGGGTAAGATGGCTAAAAAAAAGGAAGCACAAAAAATACGACTAAAACTGAGAGCGTTTGACCATAAGTTGCTTGACGTATCTATGACAGAGATCGTGGAGACGGTAAAGAAGACAGGTGCGACGATCATCGGACCTATACCCCTCCCCACAAAGAGGGAAATTTTTACTGTCCTGCGATCGCCGCACGTAGATAAAAAGTCGCGCGAACAGTTTCAGCTGAAGACTCACAAGAGGGTGATGGACATACTGGACCCCACAGCGAGAACCATCGACGCCTTGAGAAAGCTTGATCTTCCAGCTGGTGTGGATGTCGAGATCAAATAAAGGGAAACGATGATTAAAGGCATACTTGGAAAGAAAATAGGAATGACGCAGATATTCGGCGAAGACGGCAAAAGGTTCCCCGTGACCGTTCTTGAGGCGGGACCATGCACGGTACAGCAGGTGAAGACTAGCGAAAAAGAAGGGTATGTTGCTGTTCAGCTGGGATTCAGCGATGTGAAGGAGAAGAACGTTAAAAAGCCCCAGAGGGAATATCTGAAGAAGAAGAAGCTGCAGATGAAGAGATTCGTCAGGGAGATAAGGTCTGACGAGTCCGCAGGCGCTAAGGTCGGCGACGAGGTAACGAACGTGATCTTCCAGGAAGGGGATTACGTAGACATTATCGGCGTGTCAAAGGGGAAAGGTTTTCAGGGGGGAGTAAAACGCCATGGCTGGGCCGGCGGAAAGGCGTCGCACGGGTCGATGTTCCATCGCGCTCCAGGCTCCATGGGCGCAAGCTCCTATCCCTCGCGAGTGCATAAGGGAAAAAACTTACCGGGACATATGGGCCACGGGAAGGTTACAATACAGAACCTGAAGGTCTTAGAAGTTGACGCCTCGAACAACACCCTTGTGGTAAAAGGCGCCGTCCCGGGCCCTAACGACAGTTATCTTATTATCAAGTACGCGAAGAAAAAGCCCCTAGCACCGCGCAAGGCTCAGGAAGAAGGCGAGCAAGAGGCGGGGAGTGAAGAAGGCGAGGGTAAAGAATAAAAAATGAAAGAAGTTAATACACGATTACAGGTTTATGATCTAAAAGGCGAAGCCGTGGGAAACATGCAGCTTGATCAGGCCCTTTTCGACGGCAAGGTCAATATGGCGCTTTTGTATGAAGCGGTAAAGATGTATGACGCCAACGAGCGCAAGGGTTCGGCCTCAACAAAAACGCGTTCCGAAGTTTCCGGGGGAGGGGCCAAGCCGTGGAGACAGAAGGGTACCGGCCGTGCCCGGGTTGGCTCCTCAAGGAACCCTCTTTGGAGGCATGGCGGAGTGGCCTTTGGCCCTAAACCCCGTGATTACAGCTATAGCATGAACAAAAAGGCTCTGCGCAGAGCTCTTTTATCCAGCTTGAACTTGCGACTTTCGGAGAACATGATAAAACCGATCGTGAAGATCGAGGTTAAAGAGTCCAAAACAAAGGAATTCAACGCGATAATGAATAATCTGAAGATCGACGGGAAAGCCCTGGTCGTGGTCGAGGTGATCAGCGATGACGTAAAGCGTTCGTCCCGGAATCTTAAAAACGTAAGCCTTAAAGAAGCAAAGAACATCAACGCGAGAGACATTTTGCTGAACGATTATCTCGTGATAGAAAAAGAGGCGCTTGAAAAACTGGCTGAGAGGTTCAAATGAAGACGTCATACGATATTGTTATGAATATGATCCGGACAGAAAAAGGAACGAATCTTCTCATGCAAAACAAGTACCTTTTTAAGGTTGCTAAAGCGGCCAATAAGAACGAAATAAAAGAGTCGGTCGAAGACATTTATAAGGTAAAAGTAAAAGATGTCAATGTTATGAATGTAAAGGGAAAAAAGCGGAGGGTCAGGTTTCGCGAGGGGAAGACTTCTTCGTGGAAAAAGGCCATCGTGACATTACGGCCTGATAACAAAATAGAGGTAACATAATATGGGAATCAAGAAATACAGGGTGGTCACGCCGGGAACACGTTTTAGTGATGTCCCCGATTTCAATGAGATCACTAAATCAAAGCCCGAAAAATCCCTGACCAAGGCTTTGCACAAGAAAGGCGGACGCAACAATCTCGGCAGAAAGACCGTGAGCTCGCAGGGCGGCGGACATAAAAGACGGTACCGGGTGATCGATTTTTACTATTCAAAGAAGGGGATACCCGGAGTCGTCGAAGCGATAGAATACGATCCCAACAGGTCTTCTTATATAGCACTCATGCGGT
>JBAROI010000139.1:0-5822 GCA_049642015.1 Candidatus Omnitrophota bacterium
CTGGTGCCCGGAGTTGCGGGTGATATGGTCCCGGAAGTGAAAACAAAGATAGAGTTTACCGATGCCGGTAACGCCTGCCGCCTTTTTGCGGACTGGGAAAATATGTCCGAAGAGAGAATGAATCGTATAGTTGACGAAAAGGCGCTGGTCCGGGTCAACCGCATGGAAAGCGAAGCATTGTTCGGGAAGATATTAAGTGATGAGCAGCGGAAAGCTTCCATAACTGATATTATACGAAAGCCCGATGATGACGAATTCCCCGGTGTAAAAGTATCTTTTAAAGAGCGCGAATCGTCCGCTATTGCGATCGGCGTCGTCGGCGTTTCAGATGAAGTTGCTGCCAGAATAAACAGGAAAGTAAGCGGTATAAAAGTTGTGGCATTGAACGAATCTACCGAAGAAAAGAATCTCCGGGCGCTCGAGAAAATAAGGTTAGAGGCAGGCGCCTACGCCCAGGGCGTTATCGAAAAAGAAGGCCTTACAGAGAACGAGGTGCTTATTGCCGTAGAAGAGCTTGTAAGAGCTATAGAAGAGGAAGATAAGAAGCTCTTTACCCTGACTAACCCCGAGCTTACCAGGCTCGACGGCCAGACCGTAAAGAAGATAGCAGATATAGAAAATGTCCTCGAAAGGATCAAAAACCGCTTTCCCATTATAAAGTCACTAAAGACTTCAGAGCTCAGCGTGTATAACCTGAGAATAGCCAATTACGCGGGCAGAATAACCATAAGCCCTCTCACGGGCCAGGTAAAAGACTATCTTAGCAAGGAAGAGGGCGGGAACATTATCAGCGTAAGGGCGAAGTCTGCCGGTGAAGCCAAGTTCCTCGCGGAAGTCCACAAAAAGAGAATGGAACAGGCCGGATATTCCGCGCCGGAGGGGTGCCCAGTGAAGCTCCAGGTGAGGCTCTCCGGGAAGGAAGCCATGGGCAAGACCGGCCGGGAACTTGCCGAAATGATGGAGATAGACAAGCTCTGCGAGCTTGTGGTGGACGATAAGACTGCAAAAGAAGTTTTCGAGGAGCTCAGGAGCCAACAGTACAGTTCGGAGAGAATAGTCATAATCGACGAGTACAGCGAGGCCAGAAAAGAAAAAGGACTGCCTGAAGACGTGATCTACATGGAATACAGGGACGGGTTTGCGTCTCCCGAAGCATATGACCTGGCTCTTGAAGTCCTGGCGCGCAAGGACGACCAGGCAGAACTTGAAAGATACTTGAAGGAAGCAGGCATAGACTCTAAGGGCGGAATGTGGTTCGTGCTCCCGAAAGCGACGAGAATAGATCCTGACGAGCTAAAGGAAAAGCTCGCCAGATACAGAGAAGCTCTGATAAGAGCATAAGGAGATACTATGAGTTACGATAACGAAAAATTTAAAAGAACCTCAGGCTTTCTTGTGATAGTGGGACTCTTTCTATTTGCTTATTTATTCAAGGGTCTTGATTCTTTTTATCAAAGCAAGCTTTCAGCTCCTTATGGTGTGTTCCAGAGGTCTGCAGGCGGCCAGGTTTCGGAGATGTCCAGAAGTTCCGTTACTTCCGACGTAAAGTTCGTGACCGCAGTTTTTTCAATAGCCGCTCATTTCCTGATAGAAGGAAAGGGCAAGGAGACCCTCGCTAAAGCCATAAGGGATGAGTTCCGTAATACCAGGGAGTTTTTGACGGGTATTGACCTGGATGGTGTTTCAAGTGACGGCCAGACGGTTATCATGCCTTTTACCAGGCAGGGAGCGCTATATGAAGCAAAGATATTTGCCAGACATCCAGGCAGGCCCGCCGGTGACGCGGGTGCGATATGGGATCTTCCCCAGGGTTTTGGGATGGAGATAGTCCCGGCAGCCTTGCGCAGATCAGACGTAGGCCGGCAGGAAGAAATCAGAAAAACCGGTGCCTACGAGGATGTGAGAAAAGATATGCGGTCCATACACGAGATGAATATGGATCTTATCCCACCCGTTGAGGCAGATAAGGTAATGTGGCACGTGATCCCGGCAGAGCTGATCCCCGTCTCGATCAGAAGCGATTTTGTTGCGATGATAAACAGGATGAACAGAAAGTATCCTGACCTCCGGGAGAAGATAAAGATAGTCACAGAGAGGCAGGATTTTTACGCCGTAGTCAGCGATCTTGCGGGGGATTCGGCGAATATAATAGACGCGGCAGTCGCGTCAAAAGAAAGCCTTAAAGATCTCCCTGAAGGCGTAAAAGCGCTTGTTTTTGATGGCGAACTGGGAGACTTCAGGCAGCTTGAGGGCATTATTGCGGCCCTCAGGGCATTGCAACAGGAGGATATAGAAGCACTTATGAACCTTTACATGCTTATGACAGGCGAGAACTTTGAGGGTGATATTGACCAGATCGCGGGCAATATCGATGACCCCTCTAACCTGGCCGATTTTCTTACGTTCAGCCTGAGCCCAATAAGGATCCGTAGCGTGCAGGAACTGGAAAGATTAAATAAGGAGCAGCTCAGGTTTATTTATGCTGCTTAAGTGAGCAGGAAATGGAGGAAAGTTATGCATACCAATCTTAGTTTTATGAGAAAAAACACGATAGTTAAAGTTGTATCGCTTCTTTTGATACAGACGTTTCTATTCTACAATATAGGGTTCACAGCGCCTTCCGGGAGCATCGCGTATACCGTGCAAAAAGACGCGCTCGCGCCTTATGTAATTTCACAATTAATGAGCAACCCTCAAGCGCTTGAAAAATTAATAGAATATATCACGGGCGCGGAAGGGGATGCTTCGGGAGATGCCGAGCGCCTTAAAGAAAGGATCAAAGAGGCGAAACTCGAATGGATACGCAGATATGTCCGTCCGGACCTGGAGAAACTTCAGGGAAGACTTGCCGCGCTTGATATCGGCCTGGACCGGGAATTTTACCAGAAGCTCTTTTTCCGGGGGATCGAGCTCGGCGTGAAAGAAATGGAAGGCAAGCTGCCTGGCGAGAGGAAGGGCCTCGTTGAAGACATCGAAGAACTCGCAAAAGGAGAAATAGGGAAATTATTTGAAGAAAGAGGAACTAGTTCGGGCACAGGCGCGATGCGCGAAGAGCTTTGGAAAGTTAACGTGCCCTATACTGATGAAGAACACCTTGATGCGATCAATCCCGCGATACGGGATACGATAAACGAAGAGGGCGGCGTAAGAGCGATAAACAACGATATAGCCGGATGTATATTTGTCGTTATGAAAGACAAGGTCTATGAAAAACACGCGAGAAAGCATGGAGCGCCCCTTGACCTGATATGCCATCCCGGAACCCACGGGACGAGGTCCGGATTTGATCCGGATAACCCGGAAAAGACCTACGCAAAGGTTCGAAAATATTATTACATCAAAGAATCACTTTTCCGTAAACTCACCATGGACGAAAGACTCGTCGTTGCTATGCACGAAGAGATGCACGTAAAGATCGGTCTGGGACTGATAAAAGTACCGGAAGAATTTGATTCTGAGGAAGAATACATAAACAGTATACCCAGTTGCGACGTACGCAGCATAATAGCGGATAAGCTTGGAAGTATTGCTTACATGCGCGAGTTTTTAATGACGGATACCGCCTACGGGGACGCCGCTAAAACGGAGATCCTCAGGCTTGAAAGGGAAGGCAGATACGAGGAAGCAAAAACGCTTATCAGAAAGGTTTATAAAAGAAGGCGCAATATTACCAGGATGAAAAGGGTTCTCGCGGAAGAGCCGTACCAGGGCTATGACGTGATAATCATAAGTTCGACGACAGAAGAAGAAGCCGTGTACCAGAAGAAGGCTCTTGAAAAGGCCCTTCACAGCGTCTATACGCAGAACGAAGCGCTGAACAATAAGGTCTGTATAATTTCCGTCGTGGACGATTCAGAGGGCGGACAGATCATAGGACAGGTAAATACATGGGTGAAGGCCGTGGAGGAGTTCAAGAGATGGGCGCACGATGAGGATATCCACGACACGCCCCTGGAAGCGGACGATCTCGATGAACTTTTCCGTTCCGGGATGGTCAAGACGGCCATTTATCATAACGGTGGAAAGGGAGAAAGGGCTTCTCCCGCTACGCAGAGCCTCGGTAATTCAAGAGGCGCCCAGAAACTGGGCGGAAGTATTTTCGGAACAAAAGACGAGACAATAGAGCTTGAACTTATCCTTTCGGTAGTTCTGGAGACAAGTCCCATGGCTACTTCAAATAACAGTACGAGGATCGATACTTTCTGGGCCAATCAGCTCGCGTTTGGAACGGTAGACCACACCCAGCTTAAAAGATCGAATTACGCGTTTGATAAGATCGTCGTAAGGATACCCGATAATCCAAAAGGCAAGGACCTTTATGATTACGGTAGCGCGATCCTGTCGGATGAAGGAAAGATAATCAAGTTTTTAGCGAACAAAGTATTGACGAAGAAGAACCCCCAAGGCCAATACGAACCGAATCCGGATTACAGGGCCCAGTATGACGAATTGATGAGGGCCGGAAACAGGGTGTTCGACTACGGCTCGTTCAGCATGAGTAGAGAAATGCATTATGCCTTGATGGAGTACTGGCGGGACGTTAAAGGCATATTTAAGAAGATGGAGGAAAATGACGGTAAGGCGGGCGTTAAGAGGGATATAGAGCCCGCGCTTGTCCAGATACTTGTTCCCCTGGTCAACGGGTTGAATGGAAGAGACCTAACGGGGATTTTGCCTACAATTGAAGATCTGGACCGTTGCACACCGGACGAAAAAAGGTACTTACGGGAAAGGGTGTACACCGAACTTCTGTCATTGATGGATAAAGAATTCGGTAACGCGGTTAAGATCATCTACAAAAAAGACAAGCAGCCCGTGTATGAATCAATAGAATTTTTTATAAGGTACAAAAATGTGCTGTTTAGGGATATGGATAAAGTCTTTGGTAATATAGACTTAGGTGAAGACAGCCACTGGATGGCATATAAAAGGCTTCTTGACATGGCAAACGAGAAATTCTTGATGCTTTCCGATATTCTTGGCTGCAACATGGAACTGAAGGCCAATGGCGAGATCGATTCAACTCCGGCAAGCGCCGAAGATAAGATAAAAGCTGAAGACTTAAGGAGAATGAGGAGGATCAGGCGAGACGCTGTTGCCGTTTTTGAAGTCAACGGGCAGAAAGTTTCTCTTACCCTTGAAGAAGTGATGAAGGGCGTGGAAGTTCACGGAGTATTTGTCCAGGGTTCAATAATACGCGGAAAGTGTACGCTGGAGCCCGGATCACGCATCATTAACAGTTTCATCAATGATTCACAGGGAAAAATATTTGCTACAAGTTCTTATGTTGAATCTTCAACCGCCCCCGGAATAGAAGCCACGAACAGTATCGTTTATAAGGCAGTGGACGGGCGTACTATAAAAGCCGATGGGGAAATAGTTGCCGATGCCTACAGGCCGCAGATAAGAGACGAGCGCTTTCCTGACGGCCAGACGCGTATGAGAGGGCCCGTGGGCTATGACCCGAAGCCGGGTGGCGAAAAACAGAAAGAAATGTCGGACTTTGTGGTGTTCGGAGATAATAAATACCCTTTTCAGGAAATACGCGAGATGCCCTGTAGCAGAACCCAGAACGATTTAATAGAGGACTGTTTGAGAGTGCAAGTTATGGTGCGATACGGCATGAGAGGCGCGCTTGATGTCCATCTGACCACGATGGCTTCCCAGGGAAGGCTTACGTCCGAGTTTGTGGATAAACTTCTTTTTGATCTCAAACAAAATGAGCCGGATTCCCGGACAAGGACAGAAATACTTTACCTGTGCAATCTTCTCCTGCTTTATGGCGATGAGACGGTGAGGCATAACGCGGCACAGGAAAGGAA
>JBAROI010000146.1:0-3468 GCA_049642015.1 Candidatus Omnitrophota bacterium
AAAGAAGGAAAACTTGAAAGCATCAGGGATCGCCTGTTAGAGAAGCTTAAAGACTGCGACCTCTGTCCGAGGAATTGCCACGTGAACCGGCTCGAAGGCGAGCTTGGATTCTGCAAAACGGGAAGGTATGCCTTAGTCTCGAACTACAACCTGCATTTCGGCGAGGAGCCCCCTCTTGTGGGAAATAGCGGTTCCGGGACCATATTTTTCGCGTGGTGCAATCTTGGCTGTATCTATTGCCAGAACTACACGATATCGCACCAGGGCGAAGGCAGGGAAGTTACGCCGCAAGAACTGGCGGGCATAATGCTTTACCTGAAGAGACTTGCGGCCCACAACATAAATTTCGTCACCCCCACGCATGTTATCGCGCAGATCGTAGAAGCCCTTATTTTGGCGATAGACAACGGACTGGACCTGCCTTTAGTTTATAACTCGGGCGGTTACGATAAGGCTTCAACCCTGAAAGAATTAGACGGGGTGTTCGATATCTATATGCCCGACGCGAAATATTCTGATGAAGGTCATTCACAGAAGTATTCAAGCGCGAAAGATTACTGGCAGGCCTGTAGGGAAGCCCTTTTGGAGATGCACAGGCAGGCCGGGGATCTGGTCATAAATGACAACGGGATCGCTGAACGAGGCCTTTTGATCCGCCACCTTGTTTTGCCCAACAGGGTAGCCGGTTCATTTGAAGTTTTGGATTTTATTGCCGAGAAAATAAATAAAGATTCCTACGTGAACGTCATGGGGCAGTACCATCCCTGTTACGAGGCGCATAAATACAAGGAACTTTCAAGAGGGATCACTTTGGACGAATTTAAGGAAGCCCTTAACTATGCTGAAAAGATAGGATTACACAGGGGGTTTTAATTATGGCTGACTATCGCATAAGACTGAGTAAGTTTCTATCTTATATCCTGCGTCACGATCCGGATAAATACGGATTAGAACTAGACGAGTTCGGATTCGCGGATCTTGAAAAGATCTTATCCGTTCTTAAAAAGAGGTTCAAGAATTTTAAAAAAGAAGACCTCTTAATGCTCATCGAAAGAGACCCCAAGGGGCGCTTCGAGATCTTGTCCGGCAGGATAAGGGCTACTTACGGTCATTCTGTGGAAGTCCGGCCAAGGTCTGAAATCGTAACGCCCCCGGAAATCTTGTATCACGGGACTTCCGAAGAAAGCAAAGAGGAGATACTCCGGGACGGCCTGAGGTCCATGGATAGGCAATTCGTCCATTTAAGTGCGACAAAAGAGGACGCTTATGCCGTCGGGCTGAGACATACTGATAGCCCGGTTATCCTGAAGATCATAGCCAGAGGGGCTTCGGGCGACGGCATAGAATTTTTTAAAGAAGGCAAGCTCTTCCTTGTTAAAGAGGTGCCTTCAGTGTATATTAAAGAATAAACATAATGAACAGGGCAAGAACTGATCTATTAATACTTTTCGTAATATCGGCCATACTCCTTCTGTGGAACCTTGGCTCTGGAAGCCTTCTTTCCTGGGACGAGGGCCTGTACGCGGAAGTCTCCAGAGAAATACTGAAGACAGGGAACTGGATAGACCTTCACTGGGCCGGCGCGCCATGGAGCGATAAGCCTCCGCTTTACATGTGGATGACGGCTGTTTTTTACATGCTCTTCGGCGTGAGCGAGTTTTCAGTGAGGCTTTTTTCGGCGCTTTGCGGCATGGGCACGGTCCTCGTGACGTATCTATTCGCTAATAAATTGTATTCAAGAAAAGCCGCCGTGGCTTCTTCTTTAGTGCTTCTTTCAACGTGGCACTTTATCTGGTCGTCGAGGGTGGGGATGCTTGACGTGCCCCTTACGTTTTTTATCACGCTCTCCATTTTTCTTTTTAAGCTGGGCGAAGAAAGAAAAGCGTTTTTGTTTTTCTCGCCCCTGGCTTTTGCCTGCGCGTTCCTGACGAAAGGACTGGGATCTCTTCTCGTCCCGATCGTGCTTTTCTTTTACGTTGTATTCACGAAAAAATACAAAATTTTAAAAGAGCCGTTTCTTTTAACGGGCATTTTAATCGCGCTTTTGATCCTGGGGTGGTGGCACTGGCTCGCTTTCTCCCATTACGGGGAAGGATTTATAAAAGACTATATTGTTAAGCACCTTTTTACACGAACGACCAAGGCGGTAGAAGGCCATTACGGCGGATTCTTTACTTATATCGGTGTTATCCCGAATAAAGGCAGACCTTGGGCCGGAATAGGCCTGGCGCTTGCGCCTTTCCTTGTCTGGCGCCTGTTTGCGCGTAAGGAAAAAGAACACCTTTTGCCTATAGTATGGGCCGCTTCTGTTTTTCTTATTTTCAGCGCCGTCAAGACAAAACTCCACTGGTACGTGATGCCGCTTTACCCGGCCCTCTCCATGATGACCGGCTGGGGCGCGGAAAAAGTCCTCAAAAAATATACCATAGTTGCCATATCCATGTGTGCCTTTGCTTCGCTTTCGTATCTTTCGATAGATAAAGGGATTCTGGACCTGGATTATTCACCCAGGATAAAACAAACAGCCATTACGGTCAAAAACGTCCTCCCAAGAGGGGAGGAACTCTACGTGTACGATGTGAGCGACCCGGGGATGCAGTTTTATCTGGGAGACATAGCCGAAAACGTCAGAGAAGAGAATGCTTTCAATGACCTACTTGCGAAAGAAAACAACTACATTTTACTGAATAAAAGAAGCTCGCAGAAGCTCGCCGGGGCAAAATATTCAGTCGTCCTCGACAGGCCGGATTTCCTCCTCATCAAAACCAAATAACCCCCACCTTGTACCGTTTGCAAATTTATATAGCTAAGTGTACCCATTTCCGAGATTAAACCTGTACCCCTTGTTTTTCACGACAATCGATCTTTATTTCATCAAGAATAAACTTTTTGGATAAAAAGCACCTCTCCCTATAACTACTCCATGGATATTTTGCGATATCATCCACTATTTTTGCTCTTACAGGATTAGATTCTATATAATTGGAACAGTGTATAAGATATTGCCCCTTTAAAATGGGTTTGCTTTTAAATCTCCCCTGCCATAGATGTCCAACTTTATCATACTTAGCATTAAAATATGCTGTATATCCGCGATTTATCCAATGCATGAATTTTGACATATTATTTGCTTGCTGACACTCGACCAACAGATGAACGTGGTTAGGCATTATGCAATATGAATAAAGATAAATGTTATATCTTTTCTTTGCTTTCTTAACTATGCCTAAATAATAGAGAAAGTCTTCATCAGAAATACAGATTGCCTGTTTTTGATTTCCCCTTGTAACGATGTGATAACAACCGTAATCGATAAACGTTCTAGATACTGTAGGCATAAGAACTACCTCCTATTTATTATAGACAACTTTTTTTGTTATTTTCTTGCAAACTTTTTTCGGTGGGTACAGTTTTAATCTTAAAAATAGGTACAGCTTGGTAGGGGAGATTGCAAACGGTACAAATTAG
>JBAROI010000151.1:0-4749 GCA_049642015.1 Candidatus Omnitrophota bacterium
CGGAGATCTTTTACGACTGGGGCAGGGACGTCGGGTGCGGCAAGGAAGAGTGCAGTCCCGCGTGCGAATGCGGAAGGTTCGTGGAAGTATGGAACCTGGTGTTTACGCAATTTGAAAGAAAGTCAGACGGTTCGCTTGACCCATTGCCCAGTAAGAACATAGATACGGGCATGGGCCTGGAGCGCATGGTTTCGGTGATGCAGAATGTGCACACTAATTTCCAGACGGATCTTTTTACGCCGATAATAAAACGGGTAAGGGAAGAGCTGGGAAAAGACATTAGTGAGTCGGATGCGAATTTGATAGTCGATCACACACGCGCGGCCGCGTTCGCGATAGCCGACGGCGTTTCACCCTCTAACGAAAAAAGGGGATACGTCGTCCGGAAGCTTATCAGAAGAGCGTATTTGAAGGGAAGCGCGAAAAAAGAGCCTTTTCTCTTCAATCTCGTTCCGATAGTTGCCAGGATCTTCGAGGACGTTTATCCGGAACTTCAGGAGAAGCGCGAACACGTATCGGCGATCATAGAAGAGGAAGAAAGACGTTTTAACGACACGCTTGAATCGGCCATGCCCGTTCTTAGCGAGATGCTTTCAGGGAAGCCGAAAACGCTTGAAGGTGAGAAGATCTTTAAACTCGTGGATACATACGGATTGCCGCTCGACATTATCGAAGAAGAGGCGAAAACGGCAGGAACGGAACTTGATATTTCCAAGTTCGAAGAGCTGATGGAGGAGAGGAAAGAGGAATCCCGCAGGGGAAGCGACCTGGCAAGTGAGTTTATTTTTCAGCCAGATAAATTCCGCAAGGCGCCTAATCCCGGTTATTCGGACGAGCTTCCGCTGGATGCGAAACTGGAATTTATTCTTAAGGACGGCCAAGTCGCGGAGAAGCTCGAGAGGGGCGAACGGGCCGAGGTTATAACTTCCCCGCAAAGTGGTAAGTTTTACGCTGAAGCCGGAGGCCAGGTAGGCGATACAGGACGCATCGTCAAGGAAGGCGGCGAGATGAGGGTGCTGAACACTTTCGAGGTAGACGGCAGGAAAGTGCTCGAGGTCTTTGTAAAAAGCGGCCCCTTTTCCATGGACGACAAAGTTGAGCTTCGTCTTGACGCGGATAAAAAGCAGATGACGGCACTGAACCACACGGCAACGCATATGCTTCAGGCGGCCCTTCGTAAGGTACTCGGCGAACATGTAAAGCAGTCCGGCTCGCTGGTCGACGAAAAAAGATTAAGGTTCGACTTTACGCACATGAAAAAACTCGCTGACAGGGAGATCGAAAAAGTTGAAGATATTATAAACGGGTGGATCGAGGAAAAGATCCCCGTATGCAAGGAAGTAAAGACCCTGAAGGAGGCAAGAGAAGAAGGAGCTCTTTCGTTTTTCGGGGAGAAATACGGAGAGGAAGTCCGCACGGTGTCGGTAGGCGCATATTCTAAGGAATTATGCGGGGGAACACATGTTGACAATACCTCCGAGATCGAACTGGTGAAGATCGTGAGCGAAAGCTCCGTGGCAAGCGGCATCAGGAGGATCGAAGCCTTGACGGGAGAAAACGCGCGAGACTGGATAAAGAAAACGCTGGAAGAGCTTTTGAACAGAAAAAAATTCTTATGCCGTAATTTTGACGACCCCAGCCAGGTAGAGAAGCAGTGCCCGGGCCTCCCGGAAGCCGTAAGAGAAGCCGGGGATATCGTGGGCGGAAAGGTCGAAATAGACAAAGAGGTCGTGGACGATTTTGACAACCGGCTCAAACCCTTGCTCCTGAAGGGCTGCGAAGAGGCGGAAAAGGCGATAAAGAAAGGCAAAAAGGCAAAGGTGGCGGGCGTTTTCAGCGAGGTTAAAGAAAAACTGGATAAGATCATAGCCGGAGGTGAAATTGCCGGCGGAGTGAGTTTTATTTCGGACGTATTTGAAAATGTAGACATGCCCGTCCTGCGAAAAGCCGCGGGATATGCTGAAAAAAAAGTAAAGTCAGGTATTGTGTTTCTGGGAGGAGATAAAGAAGGTAAAGCATATATAATCTGCGCTGTAACGCCTGACCTTGCGGAAAAGGGGATCAGCGCGCAAGACCTTGTAGGCAAGGTCGCCGGCAAGATCAAAGGCGGTGGTGGAGGAAAGGACACATTCGCCCAAGCGGGTGGAGAAAACCCCGGGGGCTTAAAGGCGGCGCTTGAGGAAGCGAAGAAAATCATAGAGGAGAAACTAAAATGAAACAGCTTAAGGTCGGAAGCGCGAAGTTCAATAGTCTCGTCAAAAGGGACGAGCGGGGGAAATTCCGCCTCCAGAAGAAAGTGGCCAAGATAATAGAAGATGTCCGCGCTGAAGGAGACAATGCCCTTATAAAGTACACGAAGAGATATGACAGGGTGGACATCGCGCGTAAGGATCTGCGTGTTACCGAGGCGGAGATAAGCGGCGCGTACCAGGACATAAAACCGGAGCTGATCAACACGCTTAAAAAGATCATAAGAAACATAGAGAAGTTTTACAAAAACCAGACACCTAAGTCCTGGCTTATGCGGATCGAATCCGGGATAGAGCTCGGCGAGAAGTTCACGCCGATCGAAAAAGTAGGCATTTATGTTCCCAGCGGGACGGTTCCCCTGGCGTCAAGCGTTTACATGACGGTCCTGCCGGCGATGTTCGCGGGCGTCAAGAAGATCGTTCTTGTTTCACCGCCGAACAAGTACAAGAGCGTAGACCCGCACATTCTTGTGGTAGCGAACCTTTTGAAGGTAGACGAGATCTACAAGGCGGGCGGAGCGCAGGCGATCGCCGCGCTTGCGTTCGGGACGAAAACCATACCCAAGGTCGACAAGATCGTAGGCCCCGGGAATGAATACGTTACCGAAGCCAAGCGACAGGTTTTCGGATATTGCGACATAGACATGCTTGCGGGCCCGAGCGAGGTCCTGATAATAGCGAACCAGCACGCGAATATAGATTACATCAAAAAAGACCTCATGGCGCAGGCGGAGCACCACAAGGGGCTTGCCGTTCTGGTGACCCCTTCCCGGAAGGTCTTCAACGCTTTGCATAAAGATTTGGATATCAGGGGGTACATCATAAAGGTAAAAAACCTTGAAGAAGCGGCGCGCGTTTCAAATATGATCGCGCCGGAACACCTGCAGCTCATGGTGAAGTCCCCGAACAGGGTGCTTAAAAATATCACCAACGCGGGAGCTATCTTTTTAGGGCAGTATACGCCCGTATCGGTCGGGGATTATGTCGCCGGTCCCAGCCACGTTCTTCCCACGGGCGGAACCGCGCGGTATTCTTCGGGGCTGAACTTGAGAGATTTCGTGAAAAGCTCTCACGTTATTTCTTATTCAAAAAGGGCGCTCTCAGGGTCTGCCGCGTGGGTGAAGGAACTGACGGAACTTGAGAAACTGGCGCAGCACTGGGAATCGGTGCGCGTAAGGTGCGAATAAAACTGGAGGGGTTATGAGGAAATTTAGAGAGAAGGTCAGAAAAACTTCGTACGAGAGAAAGTCAAAAGAGACTCAGATAAAAGTGCCCCTGCTTAACGTCGATGGCAAGGGCGAAAGCAAGATCTCGACCTCAATAGGTTTTCTGGATCACATGCTCACGCTTTTTGCTTATCACGGATATTTTGACCTGAAGCTTGAAGCCAGGGGCGATATACAGGTAGACAAGCATCACCTGAACGAGGATATCGGTATATCCCTGGGTGAAGCTTTTAAAAAAGCTTTAGGGGATTTCAAGGGCATAGTGAGGACCGCTTCGGCGGAAGTGCCTATGGATAAAGCGAACGCAAAAGTTATGGTGGACCTTTCCAACCGCGGGGCGTTTCGATTTGAAGACAATCGGCCAGAATTTTCAGAAGCCCTTAAGGCCGAGGAAGATTATTCGGTGGATCTGGCAAAAGACCTGCTTGAAAGTTTCGCCACAAAAATTGGCATGAATCTGCATATTGAGATAGGCGGCGAAGGAGATATGCATCATTACCTCGAAGCTGTTTTTAAGGCGCTTGGAATGGCGCTGGATAAAGCGACGAAGATAGACCCGCGAAGAGCCGGGGAAGTCCCGTCGAGTAAGGGGATCCTCTAACTTATGATCGGTATAATCGATTACGGGTCCGGAAACCTGAAGAGTGTTTATAACGCTTTCCGTTATCTCGGAGAGGACGTTAAAGTCTGCGAAGGCCCCGGTGAGATGGGGGGCTTTGAAAAAATAGTCCTTCCCGGGGTCGGCTCGTCGAAAGACGCGATGGAAGGCCTCAGAGAGAGGGCCCTGGTCGGGCCGTTACTTGAAAGCATTCAAAAGG
This sequence comes from Candidatus Omnitrophota bacterium, assembly GCA_049642015.1. Classification (GTDB taxonomy): domain Bacteria; phylum Omnitrophota; class Gorgyraeia; order Tantalellales; family Tantalellaceae; genus JBAROI01. Next base: position 4,294 of record JBAROI010000151.1, read on the forward strand.
GAAAGCCGTTTTTGGGCATATGCCTGGGACTTCAGATGCTTTTTACCAGAAGCGAAGAGAGCGGCGGGTGCGACTGCCTGGATATCGTCCGCGGGGAAGTCAAGCTCTTCCCGAAATCGGAAGAACTTAAAGTCCCGCAGATAGGCTGGAACACCGTTAAGATAACCAGGAAAGACTGCCCCCTTTTTAACGGCATCGAGGATGAGAGTTACTTTTACTTCGTGCACTCTTATTACTGCGCGAACGATGAAAAGGAATACATGGCGGGCGAGACCGAATACGGGATCTCTTATACGTCTGCTTTATGGAAAGACAACATCTATGCCGTGCAGTTTCATCCGGAAAGATCGCAAAATAACGGCATAAAACTACTGGAGAATTTTGTAAAACTATGAAAATAATACCCGCAGTTGACATAATAAACGGCAAGACCGTGAGGCTCGAGCAGGGAGAGTA
>JBAROI010000157.1:0-2960 GCA_049642015.1 Candidatus Omnitrophota bacterium
CACGTGATGGCGGACGCTGTAAAGAGGCTTTTCCCCGGGACAAAGCTGGGCATAGGTCCGGCGATCGAGGACGGGTTTTACTATGATTTTGACTGTGGGCAGACGTTCACCCCGGAAGACCTCCCCAGAATAGAAAAAGAAATGGCCCGGATAGCCAAAGAAAACGCTTCTTTTGAAAAAAAGACCGTGACGAAAAAAGAGGCAAAAAAACTGTTTAAGTCGCTGGGGGAAACCTACAAGCTGGAGCTTTTGGAGGGCCTCGGAGAAAAAGACGAGATCACCATTTACGGCCATGGAGATTTCATGGATCTTTGCAGGGGGCCGCACGTGGGGCACGCGGGCGACATCGGCGCTTTCAAACTTTTATCAGTCGCAGGGGCGTACTGGAGGGGCATCGAGACCAACCCTATGCTGCAGAGGATATACGGCACGACGTTCGCGGACAAAAAAGATCTTGAAAAATTCTTAAAACTACAGGAAGAAGCCAAAAAAAGAGACCATCGAAAGCTGGGCAAAGAACTGGACCTTTTCAGCTTCAACGACCTGATAGGGGCGGGGCTGGTCCTGTATCACCCGAAGGGGGCGATGCTCAGACAGATCGTCGTGGATTACATAACTAAAAAACATATCGAAAAAGGGTACCAGCTGATATCAAGCCCGCACATCCTCAAGAGCGATGTTTGGGTACGGTCGGGGCATTACGATTACTACAAAGAACACATGTACATTTTTAAAAGCGAAGGCCAGGAGTTCGGCGTTAAGCCGATGAACTGCCCCGGGCACATCCTGGTGTATGCTTCAAGAACCAGAAGCTACCGCGAATTTCCCCTGCGTTATTTCGAGCTGGGCACTGTTTACAGACACGAGAAGTCGGGCGTCCTTCACGGGCTGTTGCGCGTGCGCGGTTTTACCCAGGATGATGCGCACATATTTTGTTTGCAGGAGCATGTCGAAGAAGAAGTCGTCAAGGTAATAGATTTTGTGGCAGAGGCGCTTAAGGATTTCGGTTTTAATGATTTCGCGGTGGAACTCAGCACGCGTCCCGAGAAATTCATAGGAGAAGAAGAAGACTGGGAACTGGCCACCAACGCCCTGAAGAAGGCGCTGGAGATGAAAGGGCTCGAATATGAGATAAACGAAGGCGAAGGCGCGTTTTACGGGCCGAAGATAGACATAAAACTGAAGGACGCGCTTGGCAGGGAGTGGCAGTGCGCGACCATTCAGTGCGATTTTGCTTTACCGGAGCGTTTTGACCTTTCGTACGCCGACAAGGACGGGAAAGAGAAACGCCCGATCGTATTGCACCGCGTTATCCTGGGCAGCCTCGAGCGCTTTATAGGCGCGCTGGTAGAGCATTACGGCGGAGACTTTCCGCTCTGGCTGGCGCCCGTGCAGGCCGTAATAATCCCCATAGCGGAGGCGCATGTTGAATATGGAAGAGAAGTGAAGAACTTTTTAATCGCGCAGGGATTTCGCGTGGAAATAGACGCGCGCGACGAAAAGATGCAGAGAAAGATCAGGGATGCCGAACTTGGGAAGATCCCGTACATGATCGTCGTGGGCAACAAGGAAAAAGAGAAGAAAACACTTTCCGTAAGAAGCAGGAAAAAGGGAGACGTCGGAAGCGTCGGATGGGACGATTTCGCCGGACGGTTGGAAGACGAAGTGTCTAAAAAAGGAGGTGGGACATTAGTTTAAATAAATCAAGCTTCAGCCGGGGGAGATCGAGAACACAGGATTTTACCCGCGTTAATCAGAGGATACGCGTCCCCAAGGTGCGTTTAGTTGACGAAGAAGGCAACCAGCTGGGAGTGGCGGATATACGCGCGGCACTCGATAAGGCCAAAGAAGCCGGGCTTGACCTGGTGGAAGTCGCGCCAAACACCGATCCGCCGGTATGCCGGATAATGGATTACAGTAAATACAAATACGAGCAGGAGAAAAAAAGAAAACTGGCCAAGAAAAAACAGCACGTCGTCCATATCAAAGAGATCCGGTTCAAGGCCCGCATAGAAGAACACGATTATCAGGTAAAGCTGAAACACATAAAGGAATTTTTGGAAAGAAAAGATAAAGTGCGTGTTTCCCTGCGCCTGCGGGGACGGGAAATGGCGCACAGAGAGCTCGGCATGGAGCTCATGGGCAGGATAGCAAAAGACATATCCGCCCTGGGCGAGATAGAATCGGCGCCGAAGTGGATGGGCAGAACGCTGAACATGTCCATAACCCCAAAAGCTAGCGAATAATTTCAATAAAGAAGGAGAAAACACGATGCCGAAACTAAAAACAAAAAAAGGCGTTAAAAAACGCTTTAAATTGACAAAAACAGGAAAAATAAAAAGGGCAAAAGCCGGCGGAAGGCATATCTTGTCGAAAAAGACAAGGAAGCGCAAACGTTCCTTAAGAAAATCGGACGTTGTGGATTCGACGATGGAGAAGAAAATCCGCAGACTTATGCCGTACGGATAAACAGCAAGGAGTAAACAATGACGAGGGTAAAACACGCGACAAGCTCATTAAAACGAAGAAAGAAGACCCTGAAGGCCGTTAAAGGACAGTACGGCGCGAGATCTAAAAAACTGAGAACGGCGAAAGAGGCCCTCAGGAAAGGAATGGCTTCCGCTTACGTCGGTAGAAAGCTGAAGAAAAGGACGTTCCGCTCTCTGTGGATATCACGCATTTCAGCAGCATGCAAAGGAGAAGAGATATCCTACAACAAGCTCATATCCGGGCTCAAAAAGAAAAAAGTGGACCTGAACCGGAAGATGCTGGCGGAGATCGCGCTCAGCGATGAGAAGGGCTTTAAAAAACTCGTCGAAACGGCCAAAAAGTAAACATAGTTTATGTTTAAAAGGCTTACACCTTCACAGATGGTGATCTTCAGCTTCCTTTGCGTTATATGTCTTGGGACGATCGCCTTATCTCTTCCAATTGCCACGCAGGGAGACGTGAAGTTGTCG
>JBAROI010000164.1:0-1941 GCA_049642015.1 Candidatus Omnitrophota bacterium
CTCTCGTCACTGGTGCCGTGTATGCCGTACCCCTGCACGGAAAGGCCCATCCATCTTTCGCCGAGTTCGTATTCCTTGCTGTCGGGCGAAACGATCGCGCCCACTTTGTACCATACGGGCTTTACGAGTTTTTCCTCTATTTTGAATGCCCCGACCGGCGAGGAATTGTCTTTTCCGGTGGAAACGCTATAAGTCTTAAAGAGTTCGCCGTCTTTTTTAAGAAAAAGCGTATTCTTTGACTTATCGACCAGGATGGAAAATCTGGATACGTTGATCTTGAGGGTCTGGCCGGGCCTTATCACGTCGCTGCTGAGATTGTTTATTTTTTTAATAAGCCCGACTGTAGTATTGAACATCTTGGCTATCACAAAAAGGCTGTCGCCGGGCTGGACTTCATATTCCACGCTGTCCGGGGTTATAGCGGGAGAAAGCATCGTCTTCATGTTCAGCTCTTCTATGGTAGGCCTGATCTTTTTAGCGTCTTTGACGTCGGGGAAATTCTTGAGAAGCCTGTTGTAATAATACACTGCTTTGACGTAATCCTTTTTTTCAAGATGCATGGATGCCAGTTCCCTTAAAGATCTGGCGGCATGTTCGGATTCCGGGTATTGCGTGACGGCTATGAGAAAAGCGTTGGCGGCTTTGTCCTCTTCGCCGGATTTGAGGTATTCCTTTCCGCGGTCGTATATGAGGGCCGACCTGTCAAGCCTTTGTGCTTTCTTGATCTCGGGAGTCAGTTTCAGGACTACGAAGGATATTGCGGTTATAACGAGGATCGTGAAAGCGGTCAAAACAAGAAGAGCTTTTCGATTCATATCACCAGGCTCCCTTCTAAAAGAAAAATCCGTAAAGAATAAACGGTAAGATTATACCTAACGCCAGGCCGGCAAATACCTGAACGGGCGTGTGTCCCAGAAGTTCCTTGAGCCTGTCTTCCTGGACTCCCCTCTTCCAGTAAATATCGTCGATTATCTTGTTAAGCGCCTCGGCCTGTTTACCGGTAGCGCGGCGGAACCCCTGCGCATCGCATATGACAACCACGGCGAACATGAGCGCTACCACAAAAAGGGCCGACCCGACACCTTCCTGGATGCCAACAGCGGTTGTCAAGGCGCTGACTCCGGCCGTATGGGAGCTCGGCATGCCGCCCGTTCCCACGAACCATTTAAAGTTAAATCTTTTTTCAGTGATCGCCCCGAAGACGACCTTCAAGGCCTGGGCGATAAACCACGCGAAAAAGGTCGCGATAACGACTTTATTGCTTAAGAACTGGTCAATAGGTATATCTTTGTACATAATTGCCTGCAAAAAATAGTTTTACTATATTATTGGACTAATTATAGTATAGCAAGATGTAAAAAGCAAATGATTTACGGACGAGAGTGCCTGATAAGCGACAGCGCTTCCGAACGCGTCTTCTGGCTTTTCCGGAAAATGCCCCTCACTGCGCTTGTCGTTGTGATGACGCCGGGCTTTTGCACCCCTCTCATGCTCATGCAAAGATGCTCCGCTTCGATGACCACCAGGACGCCCTTGGGCTCGAGTTTTTCCATTATGCAGTCAGCTATTCCTGTCGTGAGACGTTCCTGCACCTGCAGCCTCTTGGACATCGTGTCGACTACCCTGACGATCTTGCTAAGACCCGTGATCCTGTTCTCTGAAGGGATATAAGCAACGTGGGCCTTGCCGATAAAAGGCACGAGGTGATGTTCGCATAGCGAGTAAAGGGGTATATCCTTGAGTAAGATGATCTCGTCGTGTTCCTTTTCAAAAAACACGGTGAGGTCGTCCTTCGCGTTCCTTTTCGTCCCCGAGAGGACTTCCTCGTACATGTCCGCAACCCTGCGGGGTGTGCTCTTGAGCCCGTCCCTGTTAGGGTCTTCCCCTATCGCTTCAATTATATCTTTTACGGCTTTCTCGATCTTCTTCTTATCCATAACT
>JBAROI010000165.1:0-3539 GCA_049642015.1 Candidatus Omnitrophota bacterium
CTTAGCGAAGCAGGGCCTTTTTCAAACGGTATGGTCTTCAGCGTGATCGGCAAGAGATCTTCGGCTATGCTCCTGAGTATATTATCAATGTGGCTTAAGTCTTCCTCTTCTACGCATCCCATGGCCAGGGTAACATGCGGCAGGCATTTTTCACTGTCCAGGATAATGCCCGTGTCACCCGTCTTTTCCACGAGTTCGCCGTTGATCTTGACCGCCTTATCCATTATTTCCTCCGGCAACAGTAAAACCACGTCGACAGCGATCATAACCTCTCCTGCAGGATCTTGCCGAACTTTTCCGGCGATTCAAGTTTCTTCACTCCCGGGACATCCCAGGTGCCGAAGCCGTAGACTTCTTTCTTCGCGTTAAGGGCAAAGCCGATCTCCGAAAGTGTGCCGTATTTTCCCGGAAATGCCACTACAAGATCCGCGGTACCCGCCACCATCGCGTTCCTCGAATACCCGAGTCCGCTTGTGATTATTACATCGACGAATTCGTTCGCGTCTTCCTTATTCTCCCCGGGCACTATGCCGACCGTAAGGCCTCCCGCTTTTTTAGCGCCCCTGCACGCGGCCTCCATTATCCCTTCGCGGCCCCCGCACACCAGAACGGCCCCTTTTTCCGCTACGATCCGGCCGACCTCTTCGGCAAGTTCCGCGTTTTTCCGGTCGCATTCATGTCCGCCTATCACCGATACCAGGAATTTACCCTTGCTCATATTCCTCCTTTTTCCCGCAGAAATTCGTCAATCCTCTGCAGATATTCATCTCTGTATATCAAGATCCCCTCGTTGTGGCTTCCCTTCATCTGATAAAACTCCTTCGGTTCAGCGGCTTTATCAAAAAGCTTCTTCCCGTGATGAAAAGGAATGATCTCGTCGTCCCTTGAGTGGATTATAAGCTTGGGCATTTTAAGTGTTTCTATTTTTGACAAATTGTCATATTTGATCGTATTTATGAGCTTCATGGGAAGGAACGGATAAATTTCCTGTCCTATATCGGCGATGGAAGTAAAAGCGCTCTCTGATATGACGGCCCGGGGGGTGACCTTCGTAGCCAGGTCGATAGTAACGGACGCGCCGAGAGATTTCCCGTGGACGATGATCCTTTCCTTGTCCACGTCGTCCCTGCTTTCAAGATATTCATACGCGGCCAGGGCATCAAGATAGGTCCCTTTTTCGGAAGGAGAGCCTCCGCTTTTTCCGTACCCGCGGTAATCAAATATAAAAACGTTGAGATCCAGGTCGTTGAGCATCTTTATGATCTCCAGGCGATGGCTTATATTTCCGGCATTGCCGTGACAAAACAGGATAGTGCCTCTTGGAACGCCCGGGGCCGGGATAAACCACGCGTTTATCTTCACTCCGTCAGACGTTTCAAAGTAAATATCTTCGTAAGGCAGCCCGATAAGCGCGGGAGTAGATTCTATCGCTCTGTAAGGAAAGTACACGCTGCTTCTTTCGAACCATCTGGCATAAAATACCAGAAACAGGATCACAAGCACGGAAATAATTAAATAATTCATTATCTTTTTTACCATCCTATTCGCCTTCTACGTTTATATTGATCTCCAGGCAATCGTGCAACGTCTGGTGTATGACGCATTTATTGGCAGCGGCAACCACCGCTTTTTTTCTTGCCCCGAGTTCCGCGTTCGGGACGCGGATATTCATGTTAACGCGGCTTATTTTTGACTTGTCTTCAGAAAACTCCCAGTCCATATCCACGGAAAGCCCTTCCGGATCCAGTTTCGCGGTTTCAAGATATCTCGCGACATAAAGAGCCGCACACGAACCGATGGAACCTATAAAAAGTTCTGACGGTGTAGGCGCGGAATCTTCCCCGCCTCCCTTTTCCGGCAAGTCCGTCATAACTTCGTGACCCCTTGCTATGACCTTGAATTTTCGTTTTCCCAAATATTCAACTTTTACTTCCATATTATTTCCTTATAGATCCCCGCTTGCGCTCGCCCCGTTAGAAATTCATTTCTAACGGGGTTAAGATGACATCTCTACGCGGGGATGACATCTCTTTTGGTATATTATATAATAAATGCATGAACGCTCAACCATTCTTTTCAGTTATCATACCGACCTTCACCAGGAGGCCTTTTCTTGAGATAGCCGTCGACTCCGTCCTGGAGCAAAATTTCAAAGATTTTGAGCTTATAATCGTGGATGATGGATCTATGGACGGGACGAAAGAGCTTATTTCAAAATATAACGATGAAAGAATAATCTACACGTACCAGGAAAACCGGGGAGTCGCTAGCGCCAGGAACAGGGGCGTCGGTCTTTCAGAAGGCAAATTTATAGCCTTTCTGGATTCGGACGACAAGTGGGTGCCTGAAAAATTAGAGGTAACGTCGGATTATATTAAAAAATTCTCGGACATAAACATCTTCCATACCGAAGAAGCGTGGTATAGAAACGGAAAACTCCTGGCCCAAAAGGAAAAGCACAAAAAACCCACAGGGTGGGTATACAAAAATGCCCTCCCCTTATGTTGCATAAGCATATCCACGGCTGTGATAAATAAAAAAGTCTTTGATGAAATAGGGGCATTCGATGAGGTCCTGACGGCGTGCGAAGATTATGATTTCTGGTTGAGGGCGACCAATAGGTACGAAGTCAAGCTTATTCCGGAATGCCTCACGATAAAAGACGGCGGACGGCCTGACCAGCTTTCATCATGCGTCTGGGGGCTAGACCGCTTCAGGATAATGTCTCTTGAAAAAATGCTTTCCTCGGGGGATCTTTCGAAAGAAAACTACGCAGACACGCTATCAGAATTTAGGAAAAAATGTAAAATATTCGCAGCTGGCGCGGAGAACAAAGGACGTGTCGCGACAGCTTCCTTCTACATAAGCCTACCTGAAAAATACTAAGTACATTCCAATTATATTTAAACATTTGAGCTATTTGCAGCGGGGCATCGATGACAAAGGGCTAAACAAGCAGTGGGGGGTATTCCGCGCGCAGTTCCGAAAAATCGTATTCTAGTTCGTCGTTTTTCGGATGTTTGAGTACGGAATACCCCCCACTGCTTGCTTGTTTTTACGCTGGGGACTCAGACGTCCCCGCGTAAAATAGCTCGAATGTTTACTTATTATTTATTAAGACTTGGAAATTTTCAGGGGGCCGGAACCCTCATTCCAATCCAGGGTCCTGATCGGATACGGTATGACTATGCCTTCTTCGTTAAAGCGCCTGTGAAGACGCTTGATGAATTCGTGCTTAACAAGGTAATTGTCCACGAACTCTTTCGCGCGTAATATGACGGTAAAATCTATGCTGAAATCGTTAAATGTGTGATAGCGTATAAAGGGCTTAAATTCAGGCACGCCCCCTTTGACTTCTTTAAGAACTTCTTCGCCGACTTCTATTGTTACACGCTCTACGTGCTCCAAGTCAGAGTCATAATGAACTCCTACCTGAACCAGCACGGCCATCTCCGTCTGCGGGTAATAATAATTTAATACTTTAGAAGTCACCAGGACTTTATTGGGTATTACAACAACGTTATTGGGAAGCATCCTCA
>JBAROI010000166.1:0-2659 GCA_049642015.1 Candidatus Omnitrophota bacterium
CTTCGAGAAGCGGCTCCTCGACCAGTCCGTCTAGATCCTCGGCCTTTTGAACACTGACTCCCCGGGACAATATAATTCTCTCTACATCAGGTATTCTTCTTTCACTTCTATTCTTTATTTCTTCGTACGGGTTCCGGCCTTCTTCAACCCTCTCGTGCGCCTGCCACCAGGTGTATCCCTGTCTCCGGTAAGCGATCTCTTTCTTTTCATGTTCAAGTGTTGCCGGATCGGCCAGTTCAGAAGAGAAACCGACTATCGTCCATACGCCGTCCTTTCCCTGGAAGTTAATTGCCTTGACTCCGCCGGCGGGTCTTATCGCCCATCTTTCTATGGCCTTTCCCAGGCGGGTCTCCTTTGCTTCGTCCTTGATCTTTATTATCTTAAGATCTTCGTCGTAACTGGTTTCCTCAGTAAGATCTTCGCCGTTAAGATGCTCGATAACGTATTCAATAATTTTTCTATCCGATGCATCCTGCAAAAGTTCATCATCGTTTTTCAAAAGCCGCAAGAGTTTAAGGAGCCTGTCTAGCTTCTGGATATTTGAAACCTGCGCGCCAAGCTCGTCCCCGCCTGCTTCAGCTTCTTCGGTATCTTCGGGTTTGATCTTTTTGCAGGCATTTCGAAGTTCGTATCCATTAAGGTCCTCCGGCCTATCCAGCGTAATTGTGTCTTCGCTGACGAAATTGCCGATAGCAGATTTTACAGGCGTCCTGTTAGACATAGCGCCCTGATCGCCCACCGGGGCCACGATATGTTTTACCCCCGCTATTTTGGCAAGACCTTTAACGTAATCTATAGCCCCTTTCAGGAAATCTTCCGCGCTGTGTGCGGAGATAAAGTCTTCGCGCGGATTTACAGCCCTCAGGATCCAGGTCTTCTCGCCACCGATCGTGTTCTCGAGAATAAGCATAGATCCGGCGAATTCCTTTTCCAGGCCTTCACCCCGCGTAAAGAGTACCGCACCCACCATTGTCAGGTAATTCATGAGATCAGGAACGGCAGTATAGCACGCATCTCCTATGTCCCCGGCCATCTCGCCTAAAATTCCCCTGGTAATAAAACATTTTATGTTAGTCGTTTCAGATGCGGTTTCAACCCTATCAAGTGCTGTTTTAAGCGCCTTTATCCTGAACGTTTTTAAGGCCTCTTTTTTGACACTTTCTTCAACGTCCGCGAGGATATTCAGCTTTAAAAATTCATTCTTGAGCTTAATTATTTTTTGCAGGAACGGGACAGAAAGTCCCCTATTAAAAAGCGGCATGAGTTCCTCTTTTTGCTGCGGAAACTGCGAAAACGTTTCGGCAACCAAGGCAAGCGCCACTATATGCTGAAGATCCTTCATTTTTCCTACATTTAAATTTTTAACAATGGTCTCGACCAGTTTGACCATGGAATCTACATTATTGATCTCATCAAGCGCTGTTTTCAGTTTCTCAGCCTGTCTGAAAACGCTTTCTCTGGCTTTCTCATCCGTGATCCTGGAAAGATTCGATTCTATGCTGTCGATCTGCTTATGGATAATGGGGGCTATTCTTTCTTTTAAGGTCAGAAGAACGTCTTCTTCTTCAAGAAGACTGGCAGCTTCTTTGGCAAGTTTTTTATGATTTTCAAACGCGTTCCATTCGTCTTTAGTAAAGGCTGCCCTACCCCTTCTCCTGACTTCAAAATTTCCTCCATGTTCTTTGATGGCAGAAAATTCTTTTTCCTCGCCACGCCGAAGACCCAGTCTCTGTTTCCTATGAAAAGATCTGACAAAATCTGCCAAGTCCTCTTCCTGTTTTGAGCCATGCCCCCATAGTGCGCTGGAAAAACCGGTCATGTGGCCGACTAGAGCCCTGATGATGGGATTATCAAAACACTTTTCATCTATATCTTCTTTATCAAAAATACCTTCCAGTATGGGCCTGATGGCTCTCTTTAATTGCTCAATGCCGTCCTTTCCGGTTGACACAACCCCCAATTTTCCTAATTCATACCTGCGAAGGTTATCCCCGTCTATGGGTTCGCCTTTGAACAGGTGGTAATATACAAATATCAGGTCCGCGTCCGTGACAAAACCGAAATCCCTGACGTAATACTCCAAAAGGACTTTCCAGTTATCCAGCGGGCCGATCCCGTATGGTTTTATTTTGTCCAAAACATTGTTCAGTCCCCTTATAAGGAAAAGCTTCTTCGAATGTTTTTCGCCTTCGAAGCGGGTTATCACGTAATTCACTATTGCTCCATCATCTACTTCCTCCAGATAACAAACGAGTTCCAGTTTTTCCTCAAGCATTGTCCGGTTTTCTTCCAAGCTTAAAAACTCAACAGGAATAGTCTCAAGCAATATCGCGCTTTGCGCATATCCTGGTAGCTGTTCTCTTTCAAACCACTCGCGATACTTCAATAGCTCAGGCTTAAAGGCTTCTAAAACAGCAATGAATTCATCAGGGAAGAGCGGAGTACTGGTAGATGAAACCCAGGGGATCACCGATTCGTGGAATATAAAAGAAGTAAGGTAGGGTTTGTTCTTCTCCTTAACCAAGGAAGCTACCTTTTTTACGACGTCGGACTCCTTTATCAAGATCCTTTTTAAAGCGAAGGCTAAATTAAGGCTTTGATTTTCGACGAGATCAGCCGGCTCGATCCGATCTATTTCATCAAGTATCATCTTTATTAG
>JBAROI010000008.1:0-14096 GCA_049642015.1 Candidatus Omnitrophota bacterium
AAATACGGCCCGTGGGGATGGATGGGCCAGCGGGCGCATGACGCTTGCGGGATAAACGGCGTTCTTCCGCTGGATTTTATCATCAGCTGCGATTACGGCCTGGATATCAAGTATTATTTCCGGGAAGATGACGTTTTCGCTGTCGAGAAAAAGATCGAAGTGCGCAAAGACTGGTCTAACGAAGACCTCAACGCGAGCTTGAAGGGGTCTCTGGGGCGGGAAGTTTTTAATTATCTGAACAGTCTTAAAAGACCGGCAAACCTTCTATGCTACCGGTCTGTGAAAAAGCTCGAAACCAACGGGAGCTTACTGCGTTTTAAACCCAGGGTGTACGCGATGCCGGAACGCCTGAAGAAGCGTTTTGACAATAAAACGCTTCTTCACAGGAGCCTTCCTAAGTTATCGCTTCCATATATCCCCGGTAGGGTGGAAAAACTGGGCAGAGTCACTTTTAACGTTCTTCGCAAGGAACTTTCACTGCCTTTTGTTATGCAATTTCCTTACGGGTCAAGCGGGCATTATACGTTCATTATCAGGGATGAAAGAAAGTTTAACCGTTACCGCAGGGCTTATCCGGATCAGACCGTTGTTTTAAGGAAGTACATTGACGGTTATTCACTGAATGCCAACGCGGTTATAGTTTCTACCGAGAACGGTCCATTGGTAGCCTGCTCGTTTCCATCGGTACAGATAACGGGCGCGCCCGAGTGCAGCAATTTTGAGACCTCCTTCTGCGGGAATGATTATTCTTCAGCGCGTGACCTGGATAAAAAAGTGCTGAAGCAGGCGGAAAATATAATGCGCACTATTGGAATCTGGATGGCTGGATCCGGTTTCCGCGGCGTATTCGGGATGGACCTTGTGGTAAAGGACGGGGCAGTGTATCCTGTTGAGATCAATCCAAGGTTTCAAAATTCCACTTCGCTTTATACCACGCTTGAAAGGATGCAGCCCGCCCGCAAGGGAGCCTTGTTCCTGCTCCATATCGCGGAATTTCTCCAGAAAAACGACAAAGTAATGCGAAAATATGTTAAGGATTTTCCCTTTGAAGAACTCTTGAAACCTTTGAGGGGAAGCCAGGTCATCCTGCATAACCTCACCGCGCGGAGCGTTATTACGGGAGGCCTTACGCCGGGCGTTTATTCCGGGGAAGGCAGGAGGCTTGTTCTGCAAAAGGAAGGAGCCTCGATAGATGATTGCCGCAGGACGGATTTTTTGGTGACATGCGGCGTTCCGAAGTCCTTTATGGTGATAGAGCCTAATGCGCCTATATGCAAGATCCAGTCTCTAAGAGAGGCACTGGATCCGTCAGACAGAAGAAGTCTTTCGCAAGATACAAGGAAAGCCGCTTCGAACGTGTACGCAAAACTTAAACTTAAAGAAGAACGCGAAGTAGAGGCAATAGGCGCGAGATAGCGGGGAGACAGAAAAGGTGATAGAAAGAGACCCAAGATACTATGTGACAGGTTACAAGGGGAAGGATCCCTACAAGGCGCCGTTCTACGTCAGAGCGTTGACATTTGACGGCAAGGATGGCGATTTTAACACGAGCCTGGTGGATAACTTCAACAGCTTCCTCGAAGAAAAAGGCATGTTTTCGGATTTTCGTTTGTCTATAGATAAAGAAGAGGGGAAAGTCCCCAGGAAGATCGTCGTGATAAACGCTTCTCACGATGACCTTCCCACCTCGCATGAGACTGCGCGCATTTTTGAAGACCTGTGTAGAAGTAGAGGATTGGATATACCCGCTAAAGTCGTAAACACCCGGGATGAGCTGATAGGGGAAGTAAATCAGGATCCGGGGAATACGCTGGTCATGAGCCAGTGTGTTGACAAAAACGTTTATAACGTGGATTTTGCCGGGGAATTGGAAGTAAAAGGGGTAGTGCTGGTTCCCGGCAGGGTTACTGCTCCGGGCAGTGTATTTTCAGATAAGGACAGCACGTATCAATTACTTTCCTCGAGCGGAAAAGAGTGGGGAAAAGTCGCCAGATATATTAAGGTGCCCGTTGAAGGTAAAAGCGTTGAGGATGTCACGGAGGGCATATTCGGCGCGATGGATAAACTTGAGAAGGAGATCGGCGAGACTACGTTTTTTGTCAAACCCCATGAAGGAGGCGGAGGGCTGGGCGGGTTCCGTATCACTAAGACGGATAAGGGATACATAATTCCCGATCTTTCAAAGGTCACCGGCGACGTTACTGAGATCCACCCCACTTTTATCGACATGGATACGTCCGATGAAGCAAAATTAAGGGAACTGCTTTGGATATACCGCTTGTTCGCTTCCGACAAGAAAATGACATCGAACTATATCTTACTGGACCTGCCTATTGAAGGGGCCAGCGACGCTGAGGCGATGCGCATCCTCAGGGATTATCTGGAAAGTTGTGCCGAGAAACGTGAGAAGAGACTGGCAAATATGCTAATGTCGCGCGAAGACGCGGAAAGCAAACTGATCTCAGCTATATACGTTTTTGAAAAAAAGTTTAACAGGAGATATATTCCCTTGGTGAACGAACACATTGATTTCGGGTTTTGGGGGCTTAGGGCGCATTACCGCCTGTCGCGTAAAGGCCCCAAGCTGGAGACCATGTATCACAGGATCTTTCAGCTGGCGTTCACCGAGGAAGGCATAGGTTATCTCGGGTCCGATAATATCTCCAATAAACAAACGCACGAGCTTGAGATACTCCGCCTGGGCCCCGTGAACGAGATCATGGTGGGATCGATCGGAGGACGGGAAGCGCTTTTTGAGACCCTTCTTAAAGGCGCGGAGGCGCTGACGGCGCTTGCTGAACTTGTGCCCGATGCGGAACGGAACCGGGTGCCGATACGCCTGCAGCTCGATCTGGCCACTATTTCGAAGCGCATCGGTGAAGGTAACGCGGATACCGCCAGGGGCCTTTGCCTCGCCTCGCGGTGGACGGAATTTGTTAAGAACACCCGCGAATGGCTTGAGGACAGTCTCTCGTACTACGCGTGGAAAAAGGAGAGGGAATGAGTTCGGTTTTGATGGTGCTGGTTTCCCTTGCTTTGTTCATCCTCGCGTATAAATTTTACGGCTGCTTCATCGCAAAAAAGATCTTCCGGGCTGACCCTGCCAGACCGGTTCCCAGCGAAGAGCTAAGAGATGACATGGATTACGTACCCACGAACAAAGAGGTCCTTTTCGGCCATCACTTCGCTTCTATTGCCGGCACGGGTCCCATAGTAGGTCCTGCCATAGCCATTATCTGGGGATGGGTTCCGGCTCTCGTGTGGATCATCCTTGGTTCGATCTTCGCGGGAGCCGTGCACGATTACGCCGCGCTTATCATGTCAACGAGAAACAGAGGCCTGTCCATTGGCGAGCTCTCCAGTAAAGTCATCAACCCCCGGGTAAGGATGCTGTTCCTTTTTGTTATCCTGTTTTCACTCTGGGTAGTTGTGGCGATATTCGGGATGGTGATGGCCATGATATTCAAGATGTACCCCAGTGCGGTTTTTCCGGTGTGGATCCAGATCCCCATAGCGATGACCGTCGGGTTTTTGGCGTACAGAAAAAAATTCAACATAACGATAATGTCGGTAATAGCGGTCGTGCTGATGTATCTATCGATAATTGTCGGTGTGCATTTTCCGATCAGCATGCCTTTCTTTTTAGGCTTAAGCCCCATGTCCATATGGATAATACTTCTTTTTATTTACGCTTTTATCGCTTCGGTTTTGCCGGTGTGGAGTCTCCTGCAGCCGAGAGATTACATTAATTCTCACCAGCTTATTATCGGTCTGGCGCTTATAACGCTTGGTGTTTTTTGTGCGCGGCCGCAGATAGTAGCGCCGGCTTTTCAGATAGCTCCCAAGGGAGCCCCGCCGATATTGCCGTTTTTGTTCATTACGATAGCGTGCGGCGCTATATCCGGGTTTCATTCCCTTGTAAGTTCAGGCACAAGTTCCAAGCAGTTAAAAAACGAGGAAGATATTCATTTTATAGGATATGGAGGCATGCTTACCGAAGGGTTTCTGGCTGTTCTGGTGATCGTCTCGGTAGCGGCGGGGATCGGGATGTACGTAAAAGGCGATGGAGGGGAAGTTTTGCGCGGTGTCGCGGCGTGGAACCATCATTATTCCAGCTGGGCCGCACTCCAGGGACTGACTGCCAAGGTGACGGCGTTTGTCAACGGCGCGGCAAACATGCTAACGTCTTTCGGTATTCCCCGCGTATACGGACACGCGATCGTCGGTGTACTTATAGCGTCGTTCGCGGGAACAACGCTCGACACAGCTACGCGTATACAACGTTATATAGTCACGGAACTCGCAACGGAATATAAAATAAAATTGTTCCAGAGGAGATATCCGGCCACGGCGTTGGCGGTCCTGGCGGCAGCAGCATTGGCGTTCGCCCAGGGCGGGGGAAAAGGCGCGCTTATGCTCTGGCCTCTGTTCGGGACGAGCAACCAGCTTCTTGCCGGGCTTGTGCTCCTTGTCGCGACGGTCTATCTCGTCAGAAAAAGAACAATGATCTGGCCCACGGCGGTGCCCATGGTTCTTATGATAGTTTTCTCCAGCTGGGCCATGCTGGCTAACATTATTCGTTTTTTCAATTCCGGCCAGTTGCACCTGGTCGCAATAGGTATTTTGATGCTGATCCTTGAAGTGTGGATGATATTTGAAGCCGTCTCGAGCGTGACTCGGGCGGAAGTCGAGAGGTTCAGGGTTTAGTGCGCGCCCGTAGCTCAACCGGATAGAGCAACTGGCTTCGAACCAGTAGGTTGCAGGTTCGAGTCCTGCCGGGCGCGCCAAATACTGGACAGGACTCGAAGGGAGACGACGAGGCTTTAATAAAGGGAAGCTTGCGAACCAGCGAGCAAGCGACAACTACCGAGACGGTGGATGGCCGACCGTAGGAGTGCTGTGAAGTTAGCGAGCCAGTGGGCGAAGCTAACGGAACGGATAGCACGACGGAGGCGCCGAGTCCTGCCGGGCGCGCCAAATACTGGACAGGACTCGAAGGGAGCCAGCGAGCCTTTAATTTAGGGAGATTGCGCAAGAAATGGTTTTGAAAAATCTGGACAAGATGACCGATGAGGAACTTCTTCGGGCAAGGTTCTGCGATCTGGACCTCAAGATAGAGGAAACTCCTCTTGAAGAATGCGTAGGCCAGCTGTACAAGGAGCTCGCGGAAAAGGGTATCGATTTTTGCCCTCCTTGTTATCTCGCGGACGAATGGCTCTGCCCGGACGGCGAGCCCGCCATAGGAGTGGCTTTCTTCCTGGCGCACCCGCGCCTGAAGAAGCTCGAACAGAAGATGATGCTTGAAGTCGAAGGGGGAGATAAGTCCAGCTGCATGAAACTTCTACGCCATGAGATGGGTCACGCGATCAATTACGCTTATCTATTGCACCGCAAGAAAAAATGGTGTCGGCTCTTTGGTTCGTTTTCGGCTGAATACGGGGAAAGCTACAAGTATCGCCCTTATAGTAAAAGCTTTGTAAGGCACCTGGAAGACTGGTACGCCCAGTATCATCCGGACGAAGATTTCGCCGAAACTTTTGCCGTTTGGCTTAATCCTGAGTCCGAGTGGGGAGAAAAATACAAGGGATGGAAAGCTCTTAAAAAACTCGAATATGTCGACAGTCTTATGAAGGAAATTGCCGGTAAACCTCCAAAAAAAGGAAAGGGCGAAAAATTCTGGGCAATTTCCAGGATAAAAAGCACCTTAAATACTTACTACAAACGCAAACAGAAACTTTACGCCGAACATTATGCTGATTTTCACGATTTCCACCTGAAGAAGATCTTTCAGAAGCATGAGGGCCGCGGAAAAAGAGAGAAAGCACACAAGCTTTTACGGCAAAACAGGCGGGAAATATTGAATTACGTAGCTCTATGGACCGGCGAGAAAAAGTTCATTATTAACGATCTTTTAAAAGACCTGATCGAGAGGTCCCGCGAACTGAACTTGGAAGCCAGCCATGACAAGGAAAAGGCCATTCTTGAAACTTCGGTTTACGTAACAGCTCAGATCATGAACTACCTGTATACCGGAAAATACAGGAGGAAAAAATGAATAAGATGAAAGTGCTCGTATTATTTGATTCGGCAGGCATTCCGCCTGAAGACCAGAATTTCACGAAGGAATTCAAGACCGAAGACTGGGCTGCCGAAGCGTCGGTTGTAGAAACCCTAAAGAAGCTTGGCCACGAGGTCAGGATGCTGGGCATCTATGATGATATACATCTTGTCCAGCAGGAAATAGATGATAACAGACCCGACGTTGTTTTTAATCTGACCGAGGTTTTTCTCGGAAAGGCTTCCTTTGACAAGAATATACCGTCCTTTCTTGAACTTTTAAAGGTCCCTTATACTGGCTGTGGACCGGCCGCGTTAATGGTTTGCAACAATAAAGGGCTTGCAAAAGAGGTTTTGACATATCACAGGATAAAGATCCCGAATTTCCATGTTTTCAAAAAAGGTAAAAGGGTATGGCACCCTAAAAAACTTAGTTTTCCCTTGATGGTCAAGCCTTTGAACGAGGAGGCCTCTACCGGTATTTCCCAGGCTTCATTTATTGAAAATGATAAAGACCTGGAAGAAAGGGTGCGCTTTATCCACGAACATTTTAACATGGATGCCATTGTTGAAGAGTATATCGAAGGCAGGGAATTATACGTGAGCATCCTTGGTGACGGCAGGCTGAAAACTTTTCCCATCCGGGAGATGAAGTTCACGCAGGTACCCGAAGAAGGACCGAAACTAGCTACCTATAAGGCCAAATGGGACAAAGGGTACAGAAAAAAATGGGGGATAAAGAACGAATTCGCGGGGCGCCTCCCTGAAGGCGTGACAGAAAGGATCTTCAGTGTCTGCAAAAGGGCCTACCGCGCTCTTATGATAGATAGTTATGGGAGGTTTGACCTGCGCCTCACCCCCGAAGGGGAGATCTTTATCATCGAGGCGAACGCGAATCCAGCCCTTACTCCTGACGACGAATTTGCGGAGTCCGCCAAAAAAGCGGGCCTGAACTACGATAAACTCATCCAAAAACTCCTGAGCCTGGCCCTCAAGCAACCTGGTTGAAATCAACCTGGTTGATTTTTCCGGCGTTTCGTGATATAAATTATGGTCTAAATAATATAACCATAGAGCGAGGTAAAGTTATGGCAAACGAAACCGTATTTAAACGCTATAGAGGCAACCCCATTATTACCGCTGAAGCGGTGCCCCGCGCGAATAGTATCCATAATAGCGCCATTGTCCCTTTCGAGGACGGGTATGTCGGTATATTCCGGGTGGATGAAATAGATTTCAGCTTTACAATGCACGCGGGCCGGAGCAAGGACGGGATAAAATGGCAGATCGACCCCGATATTTTAAAGGTAGATACGGATGATCCCTATCTTACCATAAAGGACAGGACTTACGACCCGAGGATCACGAAAATCGACGACGTATATTATTTCACCTGGTGTCTTGATTCCCCGCAGGGCCCCTGCATAGGGATGGCTAAAACGGAAGATTTCAAAACATTCAAACAGATGGAAAACCTCACCCTCCCCGCTAACCGCAATTGTGTTATTTTTCCGCGGAAGATCGACGGGAAATACGCGATGCTGAGCCGTCCGAGTGATAGGGGACATACGCCTTTCGGTGACGTATTTTATTCCACCAGCCCCGATCTTATCCACTGGGGGCGCCATAGATTCGTTTTCGGCACATTGCCGAATGGATGGCAATCCACAAAGGTAGGTCCGGGTCCCGTACCTATCGAGACGGAAGAAGGTTGGCTTTTGATCTACCATGGCGTATGGACAAGCTGTAACGGATATCTTTATTATATGGGCGGAGTGCTCCTTGATCTTTACGAGCCCTGGAAGGTGCTCGCGCGCACGCGCGATTATTTGCTGGCCCCGACTGAGATCTACGAGCGCGTGGGCGACGTACCGAATGTCATTTTCCCGAGCGCGGCCGTGCTTATAGGGGATACCTTGCGCGTCTACTATGGTTGCGCCGACACCTGCATATCCATAGCCGAAGCGAAACTTGGCGATGTGGTCGAGTTTATTAAGACTCATAGCTTCTAGCAAATATGTCACCCTGGTTCTAACAAATATGTCATCCCGGGCGAGGCCGTAGGCCGAGACCCGGGATCAAATAACAGTATTATTCTTGAAACAATTTTTATATATATGATATAATACGTCCCAAGTGCCCGCATAGCTCAGCTGGTAGAGCAACTGACTCTTAATCAGTGGGTCCTAGGTTCGAGCCCTAGTGCGGGTACCATGAATTTAAAGATTGAGCGGGTGTAGCTCAGTTGGTAGAGCATCACGTTGCCAACGTGATTGTCGTCGGTTCGAGCCCGATCACCCGCTCCATTTTTTAATAAAGAAGCAAAGGAGAAACGAGGATGAAAATGATAGAACTGCTTGATCCGAAAGCAATAAGCGTAGACCTAAAATCGGAAGACAAGGATGAAATCCTTTCGGAGCTTGTCGATCTTTTGATCGCCTCAGGCGGGGTTAAAAAGCCGGACAAGAAAGATATCCTTTCGAAATTAAAGGACAGAGAGGTTCTCGGGTCTACCGGCATCGGCAAAGGTATCGGCATTCCGCACGCCAAGTGCGCCAACGTAAAAAAAATGATTGCCGCGCTGGCCATATCAAAAAAAGGAGTGGATTTTAAATCGCTTGACGGCGAACCGACGTACATCCTCTTTCTGCTGCTTGCCCCCGGCGAAGCACCGGGTCCCCATCTGAAGGCATTAGCCAAGATATCGCGTCTTTTAGACGATAAATTTGTCAGAGACAGGCTGCGTGGAGCAAAAGACAGCCAGGAAATGCTGAAAATAATAAAGGAAGAAGAGCAAAAAAAGGCCCAGTAGCTTATGAGAAAGCTTAAGTGGTTATATCCAGGAATGCTGATAAAACGGTGGATTTCCCTTACTGTTTTCGGTATTCTCATGATCTCCATGGGGTTTGTTATAATCATCTTTGAGCGGAGTTCAGAGAATAAGACAATAGCGGGGCTCATTATCGTTCTCGGGATGATGTGCGTGATATTCTCAGTCAAGAGGATCTTAAAGTCTTTTATGGCCGCTCTCGTGCCCGAAAAAGGTGAAAGCGCTCTTGTTGACAAGATATACGAAAAACGCATTCTGGAAAGAGGCTCAAAGATCGTGGTCATCGGGGGAGGTACGGGTCTTTCAACGCTCCTGACAGGACTTAAGCAAAAAACGAGCAACATAACAGCGATAGTGACAGTTGCCGACGACGGGGGCTCATCCGGCCGTCTCCAGGAAGAGTTCGGCGTTTTGCCGCCGGGAGATATTAGAAACTGCCTGGTAGCGCTGGCGGATTCCGAGGATCTTTTAGGAGCGCTTTTTCAGTTCCGCTTCAAAGAGGGAGAGGGCTTAAGAGGGCACAATTTCGGCAACCTCTTCATTACCGCGTTGTCGAAAGTCACGGGAGATTTTGCGAGGGCGATCAAGGAATCAAGCAAGGTACTCGCAATAAGAGGAAACGTATTTCCTGCGACCCTTCAGACGGTGAAGCTTGTAGCGCGGAGAAAAAACGGCAGGGAAACGACCGGAGAGAGCCGCATACGCGAGGAAAGAGAAAGCCCGATAGACCGGCTGTTCCTTGAGCCGGGGGAATGCAAAGCTACTCAGGAATCCATAGAAGCGATACGCGAGGCAGACGCGATCGTCCTGGGGCCGGGCAGCCTTTATACAAGCGTAATGCCCAACCTCCTCATAAAAGGTATAAAGGAAGAAGTCCTCAAGTCAAAGGCTGTAAAAATATATATCTGCAACGTGATGACCGAAGGCGGGGAGACGGAAAATTTTTCCGCCAGCGACCATATAAGGGCCATTATCAAGCATACGGGCCCGGGGATAATCGGTTACTGCGTAGTTAATACTTCAAGAATACCGAAAGCGCTTTACGAAAAGTACAAACAGGAAAATAAGTATCCCGTAGAAGTAAGCGACAGGGATGAGAAGTGGTTTAATAGAGAGAAAATAAAGCTGGTCAAGGCGCACATAGCGGGCATTAAGGAGTTCGTCAGGCACGATTCCGTGAAACTTTCGGATGTCATTATGGACATCCTTGCACAAGAGAAGAAAAAGTAGACAGGATGTCCATAATGATATGGACATCCTCGCACAGGAGAAGAAAAAGTAAGCGGCGGGAATAAGATGGAAATAAGAAAAGAGATCGTAGTAAAGAATAAATCGGGACTACACGCCAGGCCGGCCGCTATTTTTGTGCAGATGGCGAACAAGTACGATAGCGATATAACGATAATAAAGGACGATCAGGAAGTTAACGGAAAGTCGATCATGGGGATCTTGATGCTGGCGGCGGAAAAAGGCTCAAGGATAACCATTGTGGCAGACGGCGAGGACGCGGAAAAAGCAGCCGAAGAACTTTCGGAGATCCTGCTTCACGATATCGAGCCGGATGCAGCGGCCTAGGCAGGGTAAGGAAAAATTCATGACGAAAGAAAAAAAGCGCAGTACAGCAAAAAAACAGATACAGCTCAAGGGCATCCCCGCTGCTCCGGGGATAGCTATCGGTAAAGCCCATATTTTCGGGACTGAAGATCTGTCCACCCCGGTTCGCAAGATCTCCGAAAAAGACATCCCTTTCGAGATAGCCAGGTTCAAAAAAGTCCTGCTGGAGACGAAAAAAGAGATCATCGCGATAGAAAAGAAGATATCTCGCGAAATCGGCGTCGAACACGGCAAGATATTCAGCGCGCATCTTCTTGTTCTTGAAGACAGCGTTCTCGTCCAGGAAGTCATCGCAAGGCTCAAGAAAAAAAAGAAGAACATAGAAGCGATCTTCACGGAAGTCCTGAACAAATACGTGAACGCCCTTTCCGAGGCGAAAGACGAATACCTCCGCGACAGGATCACCGATATAACCGACGTTGGAAAAAGAATTCTTAGAAATCTGGTCGGCGCCGAAGAAAAAAGTATGGACATGCTTACCGAAAAAGCCATAGTGATCGCCTACGACTTGTCTCCTTCAGACACGGCGATGATGCACAAGGGCCGCGTTATCGGGTTCGCGACCGATATAGGTGGAAGGACCTCCCACACGGCGATCATGGCAAAGTCGTTGGAAATACCGGCGGTAGTGGGCCTTGAGAAAGTCACGGACATGATCCAGAACGGGGATCAGGTCATACTGGACGGTATTCACGGCGTCGTGATCGTGAATCCCACAAAGAATTTCCTGGTCAAATACCAGAAAGAGAAGAAAAAGTACGAGCATCTTGAGCACGAACTCATACAGGTAAGATCTCTTCCCAGCGAAACGCCCGACGGTAAAAAAGTAACCATTGCGGGAAATATCGAATTACCGGAAGACGTGGCGAGCGTTTTATCTCACGGTGGCGAAGGTGTAGGGCTGTACAGGACCGAGTATTTTTACATGAACAGGCGCGACCTGCCGAGCGAAGAGGAGCAATTCAACGCTTATAAATCGGTCGCGACGAGGATCAAACCTAACCCAGTCACTATAAGGACCCTCGACCTGGGCGGCGATAAGTTCCTTTCCCAGCTTGAAGTGCCCAGGGAGATGAATCCCTTTCTTGGCTGGCGCGCCATACGATTTTGTCTCGCGCGCCCCGACATATTCAAGACACAATTAAGGGCGATATTAAGGGCTTCCGTTTTTGGCAATATCAAAATGATGCATCCCATGATTTCCGGTATCGGCGAACTCAGACAGGCGAACGTCATTTTAAACGAGGTCAAGAGCGAATTGCGCAAAAAGAAGGTCCCATTTAACGAGAAGATCCCCGTGGGGGTTATGATCGAAGTTCCGTCAGCGGCGATCACGAGCGATATCCTTGCCAAAGAAGCCGATTTTTTCAGCATAGGAACCAACGATCTCATACAGTATTCTCTCGCGGTTGACAGGGTCAACGAAAAGATAGCGTATCTTTACGAACCATCGCATCCCGCTGTGCTGGAGCTTATCAAGACAGTCATCAATAACGGCCACAAGAACAATATCGAGGTGGCTTTATGCGGGGAAATGGCGGGCGATGTCTACCTGACCATGATCCTTTTAGGGCTGGGGCTCGATGAGTTCAGTACTTCGCCGATCGCCGTGCCCGAGGTCAGGAAAGTGGTGCGTTCGGTTAAATATTCGGAAGCTAAAGCGATCGCCGATAGGGCTATGACATTTACGACCGGGAAGGAAGTCCTGGAATTTGCTAAATCTAAATTGGAAGAGCTGGTTCCCGACATAGCAGCGGAACTGGCTTAAAGGATCTTAAACAGATGCAGGAAGGAGTGAGATGAAAGGATTGATTTTAGCCGCCGGTT
The DNA here is from genome assembly GCA_049642015.1 of Candidatus Omnitrophota bacterium. Taxonomy (GTDB): domain Bacteria; phylum Omnitrophota; class Gorgyraeia; order Tantalellales; family Tantalellaceae; genus JBAROI01. The sequence goes on from JBAROI010000008.1 coordinate 12,329, forward strand.
ACGGCACCAGGTTGTATCCTTTGACGCTTGACCGGCCCAAGCCGCTTATAAAGGTCGGAGGCAAAGCCATACTCGAGAGGCTTTTAGAAAAACTGGAGAAGATCGATTCTTGCGACGAAGTTTATGTCGTTACCAATGACAAGTTCTATAAAAGCACCGTGAAATGGTTCAAGGGACGCAACTTCTCTTTTGGCGTCAAGGTCATAGACGATAAGACCAAAACGAATGAAGACCGACTCGGAGCGATAGGCGATATAGATCTTGTTTTAAAAGAGACTGATCCGGGGGATGACGTTCTTGTCATGGCTGGCGACAACCTTTTTGAGTTTGACATCATGGATTTCGTGGATTTTGCCAGGAAAAAGGGAAAACTCAGCGTGGCGTTGTACGACGTCAAGGATCGCGCTCTTGCCAAGAAGTATGGCATAGTTTCCCTTGACCCCGACAATAAGATAAGTGATTTTGCGGAGAAACCGGAACAGCCTAAAAGTACGCTCGCGTCGACCGGGATATACTACCTGCCGAAGGACAGGCTTGGCATGATGGACGATTACATGAAAACAGATCTGGCGAAGGACGCCCCCGGCAATTTCGTAAAATGGGTATCCGAGAACGATGAGGTCTACGGATACGTGTTTACGGAAGGGTGGTATGATATCGGCGACAAAAATTCCCTGGAAAAAGCCGATATTGAGTACAGGGAAAGAGAACTCTGATAAAGCCAAAAGGAGATTTAAGTGAAGCATAAATATTTGTTTACTTCGGAGAGCGTGACGGAAGGACACCCGGATAAGATCTGCGACCAGATATCAGACGCTATTCTGGACGAGATATTTAAAGAGGACCCCTCCGGCAGGGTCGCGTGCGAGACCATGGTAACGACCGGTCTGGCTTTCATAGCGGGCGAAATAACAACGTCCTGTTATGTGGATGTGCCGAAGATAGTGAGAAGCACTATCAAGGATGCCGGCTACACCCATGCCAACTACGGGTTTGATTACCTGACGTGCGGCGTTATTACTTCCATACAGGAACAATCTCCTGACATAGCCCTTGGGGTTGATGTCGGCGGCGCCGGCGACCAGGGAATGATGTTCGGGTACGCTTCTGATGAGACCAGGGAATTCATGCCGATGCCGATCACTTTGGCCCACGCGCTTACAAGGCGGCTTGCCAAGATCAGAAAAGAAAGACTCGTGAACTATCTGCGCCCCGACGGCAAGAGCCAGGTAACGGTTGAATATCATGACGGGACGCCTGTAAGGGTGGAGGCCATTGTCGTAAGCGTCCATCATGACCATAAGATAAAGATGGGCGATATACATAGCGATATGAAAAAGCTCGTCATCAAAGAAGTGATCCCGAAACACCTGATGGACAAAAATACCAAGATCTATGTCAACCCGACAGGCAGGTTCGAAGTCGGAGGGCCCCAGGGTGATACCGGTGTCACGGGAAGAAAGATCATCGTCGATACCTACGGCGGGGTCGGAAGTCACGGCGGCGGTTGTTTCAGCGGCAAAGACCCGACAAAGGTGGACCGGTCCGCTTCTTACATGGCGCGCTACGTTGCCAAGAACCTGGTGGCAGCGGGTATCGCGAAAAAGTGCGAGATCCAGTTTGCTTACGCCATAGGCGTGCCTGAACCCGTCAGCGTGATGGTCAACACGTTCAATACCGGCAAGATATCCGAAAGCAAGATAGTGAAGCTGGTAAGGGAAAATTTTGACCTGACGCCGGGAGGGATCATAGAGAAACTGAAGCTCAG